>CAJXLH010000177.1 GCA_913055925.1 uncultured Maritalea sp.
TCCTCAGGTCGAGCGCGGGGCACTTTTGCCTCTACGGCATACCCTTCAGGCTGTTCATCCTCATCTGGTTTTTCAATGGCTGGCCAAATCTGAACACGTCCGCCGTCCATTTCACGTGCGGCTTCATGCACGGTTTTCTCATCATCGCCCGTGAGACCACGATGCGCTTCTGGCCGCGCAAACACTAAGTCCACAGCTTCAAGGATCGTGCGCACGGTCCGGAAACTGGTTTTTAGCGTGATGTCGGACCACGGCTTTTTCGCGGTGAGCGCTTGCAACCCAAGCTTGCGCCCTGTTTCGGGGAATAGTCGCGGTTCCGCACCTTGAAAAGAAAAGATCGACTGTTTTTCATCGCCCACTGCAAACGCAGATCGCGGCCGTTCGATGGCGCTTTCGCCATCAAAAAAGTCGTTCAACAAAGCTTCGACAATGCGCCACTGTTCTGGGTTGGTGTCCTGGCTCTCATCAACAAGAATATGAGAAATCCCAGCATCAAGCTTATAGGCGATCCAAGCGGCAAATTCCGAATGCTCAAGCAATTGTCGCAAATGGATGATGAGATCATCGAAATCAAGCAATGAGCGAGCACGCTTTTTGGCGGTATAGCGCGCATAAAGCGCAATGAGCACATCAAGCAAAGCCAGCGAATGTTCAACTGTCTTCGCCGCAAGATATGACTGGCTGAGGCCAAACAAACGCTCCGTCTCGTTCTGCAGACGCGCCGCCAGCGCAGGGTTATGCTTAGCCACGCCACTATGAGCCTCATGCCCTTTGCCCGGCATCTTCCCTTCGGCGCTGAGGAAAGTGCTGAGAATGTTCTCCGGCGTGTTCGGACGTGACAACTGTTTTGTTAGCTTAACATTGAAACGTTTCGCCACACCGAGGTGGGTTAGTTCCTCATGAACCGTTTTGTATTCACTGAATGGCAGGTGTGGACTGTTGCAAATCTCGTGCGTTAGCGTCTCTAGCGAGGAGTCTGCAGACAGGCCCAAAAGCTTTGAAAGTAATGTTTTCGCCCGGGCCTTGTTGGCGATAACCATGGGCAGTTTCGCGCCATAACCAAGTGCCGCGTTGATCGCTTTTTCCAAGCCAAAATCTGATTCAATGTCGAATAATTTGTCGATCGCAACTTGTAAGTCAGCGTCGCCATCACGGTTCGCCAACACTTCTTCGCGCGCAGCCACGAGCAATTGGGTTTGCTCCGCATCATCAATGACTTTGAAATCAAACGGCACGCCAGCTTCCAAAGGGAAACGGTGCAACACACTTTCAGAGAAAGCGTGAATGGTGTTGATTTTCAAACCGCCTGGTGTTTCCAGCGCACGCGCAAACAATTGCCGCGCAAAGGCAAGTTTTTCGTCAGATGGTTTTTCGCCTTCAAGCTTTTCAATTTCATCAAATAGCTTTTGATCATCGTAAACCGCCCAACTCCCCAGCTCCTTACCCACCCGCGCACGCATTTCTGCCGCTGCGGCTTTGGTGTAGGTGAGGCATAAAATCTCTTCGGGCGGGACTTTGTTGATCAGCAACCGCAAAACTCGACGGCTTAGCACGAACGTTTTGCCCGACCCGGCGTTGGCCTTAACCCATACATTGCGTGTTGGATCGGCTGCGACAGCCTGGTTTGCGCTTGTTTGCGACGAGACGTTTAGTTTTCCTCTGGGGTTGTCCATCACTCGTCCTCCCCCAAATCGACCATCCACTCTTTCATCCTCGCCAAATGATCGTAATCCCCGGGGAATTGCTGCGCTTCTTTTGGCGTGAGTTGTGACACCATGGCGTGCTGTTCGGACAAAAGCATCATTTCCGCGAAGGTGCTAAAATAGCGCTGGTAATCGTCGATCACATCAATGAGCGGCCGTTTACCCTTGCTAAAATCTTTCACTTCAAAGGCGTCAGGACCGTGCGCCATTTTGATGTAGCGAAGGTTTTTAGCTTGGGCGCGATCCACATCGTCAAAACCGCCGCTGGCGGCGATGATGGCTTCCATCGGCAGTTGCGGGCTCAAAAATTGCTGCATTTCTTTGGGCAGTGGCACACCACCGGTTTTGAAATCTATGATCTCCAACTCACCGTCGCGCATCACATCAATGCGGTCGGCATATCCAAAGATTTCAATCTCATCATGGGCAATAGAAATTTTGGTTTTGCCGCGTTTTTCTGCATGGCGTGACGAAACGTCGTTTTGGCGTGCGCGTTCAAATTCGAGGAACCGCTGCGCGATCAGGCCAAAGCGCTTGAGCCAGATCTGTTTCTTATCCTCGGCGTCCGCCATACGTTGATATTCCGCATCCGCCAACTGCATTAGCGTAGCATGGGCATCGCCACTGACAAAATCGTGTCCCTCTTCAACAAATTTGGCGACCACATTGTGGATGAGGTTGCCGCGTTCCGCAGCGTCGGGCGGTGCGCCAAGTTCTCGCAGTTTGCGCAAGCCCAAAACATGCTTGGCATATATCGCGTAAGGGTCGCGGATAAGGGTTTCAATTTCGGTGATGGACAACCGTCGCGGTCGGATGTCTGCAGGCGGTTTGGGCGCCGGGCGCTCGGCCCGCGCACTAGCTGTGGGCGTGTCGAGCACTTGCGCTAAATGGTGAAGACTTTGCGCCCGATCATAGAGCGCTTTTGAACAGTCCTCACCCACCAACGCTTCAAACCGTTGCAGGAACCTTGAGGGATCGGCTGGCGAAGTGCCGCGCCGCTTGGCGTAAGTGACAAGCACTTTTTTCGCGCCCATGGCCATAAGAAAGTCGTGCGCTGCAAGACCAACTTTACGTTCAGGTGGATCGAGGCTAAGCGCCAGTTTCATGCCGCGCGATAACCACGGCCCGGGCTCGACAATTTCTGGCCAAACGCCTTCGTTTAGCCCTGCCAAAATCATCATATCAGGCTGCAACAATCTTGCTTCGATGCGCCCCCAGATTTGCACATCTTGTCGAGTGGTTTCGCTGGGGCGCACGGTGACGCTTTGCATCAATAGCGTGAGCGCCGACATCAAATCTTGCCCGCCCTCATGTTCGACAATTTCCGCATCTGCCGCCAGTTCTGTCGACCATGCCACCAACTCCGCAGCGCCCTGGAACTGGTTTAGCCGCGCCTCATCGCTCGTGTAAACCGACGGAATAAGGGACGGGATACAGGCCGCAATTCTTGAGATTGAGGCTTTGCCGCCCATTGCGGCAACCAATGGTGCAAGCGCTTGCTCCAATCGCTCGAGCAACTCGACAAGCTCGTCGATTTCTTCGTCTTTCAGAACAACGGCTTGGCGCGCTTCGCTCTCTTTAAGTTCAAGAAGCTCGGACTTGTACCCTTGCAAACCATTAGAGTTGCGTACACCGCGCATAATGGAGATGTCCAAAAGCTCCCGCATACGAGAAACGTCTGCACGACCAAGACCCAAGGTCACATGGCGGTTTGCCAAAAGGCTCATCAAATCAACGGGCGCGAAATTGGACTGAACAGCCACAAGGATTTGGCGTAGCCAGCGCCCAGCTGGCGACTGGTGCAACGGCATGCCTGCGCTATCATCGATACGGATCGCAAACCGCTCAAGTTCTGCCCGCACGCGCCGCGCTAAGTCTCGATCAGGTGAAATGACCCCAACGGACTTGCCATGATGGATGGCTTGGCGGGCCGCAATCGCGATCGCCCGCGCTTCAATATCCGCGTTGGGCGCAGCGAAGATTGAGAGATGCTGCAACGCATCATGAAGCTGTTCGCTTTCTAACGATCGTCGGTATTCATGCCAAGTTGCCGTGTCTTCGGGGCGCAACAAAGCCTTATCGACCAAGGAGCGTCGGATGGGTTGCGTGTCATTTCCCAATTCAACGATTGTTTGCACTTGCGCGTTCAAAGTGCGCAGCAAATGCGCCATACCATATTGCGGGTGTGCGTGGCTTTGTGATGCCGGGTCAATCAGGTTAGCATGGTCATTGGTCGACATGCTGTTGTCGAAACCGGGCAACACAATCGCGCCATTTTGCAATTGAGAAATGGCCTTTAGAAATCGTGCGGTTGCGGGCACGGAACCTGTAGAACCAGCGGCGACCACCGGGCGATTGCCGTAGCGCAAATGCAGCGTTTTGGACGCGAGATCAAACCGCTTTTGGCGCAGTTTTGACGCATCTATATGGCCTATATCGGCCAAGTGCGCAGGCCACGCCTCAAAGGCAATTTTAAGGAACTGAAGCGTTTGCTGCCAGTTCTCTGCTAAGTCTTCAGGGACTAAATGATCGAGCGCCTTAGCAGACACTTCTTCAGTATTGAAATCATCAATCAGCGCACCAAGGCTTTGCGCCATCGCCAAGATTTCGACAAGCGTTGGTGGGGAAGAGAAACCAGCCTGTGTCTTGTGCGCCCATGCGGCAACCAAACGCGACAAAAAGGCGGTGCGATAGGTTTTTGATGTGACTTGATGACTATCGACATCTGGGTCGGTGAAAAATGCATTTTCTGCATCGTCACCCTCACCCAAAGTGAAAATGTTCGGCAGAAGCTGGCTGCCATCATTGAGGCGCAAAAACTCATCAATAAGCCCGAGACGCGCGCGTTTTGTCGGCACGTAAATGGCGATATCAGACAGCCAAAAGGCGCCCTCACGCGGCCAGTTTGGAAGCAAGTCACCTTTCAAAATGCTCTCTGCCAAACAAGGCAGAAAGGGCGTTGTGGGCGCAATGGAAAAAATGTTGCTGCTTGCCATTAGGTGCTTAAACCGAACGTGAGATTATGCGGTGATGATATCTGAGCTGGATTCGAGCATTGCAGCAAGTTGTTTGTGCCCTTCGGCATTGAGCTTGATCGTAAGGTCTCGTTGTGTCGGCTGATGCGGTACGTTTTGAAGTTCGACACGAATGCTGGCCGCGTCTGCCAGCTCGGGCAAGCGATCTGGCCATTCGATGAGGCGGATGGCGCTATCGTCGAATAAGCCGAGTTCCTCCGCTTCACTTTCGTCGCTCAGGCGATAAAGGTCAGCATGAAGGCAATCAACACCGTTTAGCTTATAGGGCTGTACCAGCGAAAATGTCGGGCTGGGCACCTCGAGATTTTCGTCATTTGCCAAAGCGCGCAAGAAGGCACGGGCGAGAAAGCTTTTTCCAGCGCCCAAGTCACCCTGAAGCAGAATGATATCGCCAGCGGTTGCGATTTTCGAAAGGGCATGGGCGAAGCCGCGGGTGCCGTTTTCTGACAGGATCTTGAGTTGAGTGGCAATCAGGCTCATGGGCGGGGCGTCCCTTTTGGGCTATTCCGCGGCTCCTTGCGCCAATTGCTGTGGCGGCAAGTTGACGATAACGCGGGTGCCTTTTTTCTCGCGGCGTTCGATGGCAACAGTGCCGCCATGCATGTGCGCAAAAGTTTTGACAATGGAGAGCCCCAAACCAGCACCGCGTTGGCGACCTGCAACAGCACGACCTTCAAATCGGTCAAACACAGAGGCGATCACGTCATCCGGGATACCAACGCCCTCATCTTCGACAATGAAGAGAATGCGGCCAGCGCGCTCGACCACATCAAGGCTAACCCGAGAACCGGGTTCAGAGAAGCGAATGGCGTTTGACAGAAGGTTGTAAAGCACCTGAACGATGCGCGCGCCATCAGCCACAAATTCGGGTAAGTTTTCGTCGATATTGATGTGCAAATTGATCGGCACACCAGAACCGCCACCTTCCAAGGTCGCAGCAACGCCTGCTTTTGCCTTATTCACCAAATCCGCGATATTGAGCGGTTCGAGATTGAGTTCAGCAATGCCTGCATCAATCGTGGTGAGATCAAGGATATTGTCGATTAGCAAGCCAAGGGTTGCGCTTGAAGCGCGGATGTAGCTGGCATAGCTGAGTTGCTTTTCATTGAGCTCGCCCGCTTCGCCCGATGTCAGCAAATCTGCAAAGCCAATAATATTGGTCAGCGGTGAACGGAATTCGTAAGACACATTTTGAACAAACGCATCTTTAAGTTTGTCTGCTGTCTCAAGCGCTTCGTTGCGCTCTTTCAAAAGCCGCTCATAAGCAGCGC
>CAJXLH010000178.1 GCA_913055925.1 uncultured Maritalea sp.
CGCCAGCCCCAAGCAAGCTTAGCGATATAGAGCATCGCGATAATCTCAATGCCGGCGAAGAAGATGTAGTGCATCTGCAATGACCCACCGCCGACGATGAAAAGCGTGGTGAGAACAACCGCGACAAAGTTAGCAATTCGATTGGCTTTCCGCGGCAAGATGCGTGACAAGAAGATCATCGCAATTCCCACTTCAACCAGCACTGCGGCGACCAGCAAGAAGGCAGGCGTGATAACCATGCCATCAGTGGTAACACCGGTTGCAAGCTGGTCCAGCGTGCCTGGATAGACGAACCCAATAATGTCGGCGAAGGCCATATTGAGCATCACCACAATCCACAATGTTGAAATCTTTGTTTGCACTTGCATCTCGAACTCTCCTTAGCAACCCGCACTCATACAATGTACATATACACTGTATATTTGATATTTCAGAGCAATAAACATACAGTGTATATGAGTCAAGTTGATTACACAGATTAGGGTTAAATCGATCTGATATGTCTGGAACGCGTCACGCTTTAACTGCGCAAAAAATCACTCAAAAGGCAGTAGAAATGGCTGACCAAAATGGTCTTGAGGCCCTTTCAATGCGCAAGCTTGCCGGTGCGCTAAATGCAACGGCCATGTCGATCTACAACCATGTAAAAGGCAAGGAAGAGTTGCACACGCTCATGCTAGATCATGTGATCAATGAGTTCGAGCACCCCGACATTGATGGCGAGTGGAAAACCATGCTGAAACGGCGCGCCATTTCCGTCTACGCGGCCCTTAAGCGGCACAAATGGGCACTTACGTTGATGCTCACAAAAAGCGCCCCGACGAGCGCAACTTTGCGCGATACCGATCGCGTGGTGGGCTGCCTTCGCAACGCTGGCTTTAGCTTTAAACAAGTTGATTGGGCACACAACGCGATTGAGAGCCACATTTACGGTTACACCATCCAGGAGCTGAACTTTCCCGTTGAGCCAGACGAGTACCAATCAGCCGCGCAACATTTCTTGCCGCATATTTCACTTAAAGAATTCCCACACGCCCACGCCAGTGCCAAAGCGGTTGCCGATGGCGACTATCACGGCATGACGGATTTCGAATTTGGCCTTGATTTGCTGATCGAGAGCATTGCCGCTTGGCAAGCTAAAAACCAACAAGCTGAGTAACAAAAGCCGAGATAAAAAAACGCCCCGACCAAAATCGGGGCGTTTTGAAAGTTGCTAAATTGCGCTCACATTCAATCCAGCATTAGTTTGCGGGTGGTTCGCCCACATCATCAGACAGCGGCGTTCGTCGCCACTTGCCGATCAGAAATAAACTGCCGTAGCAAATTGTACGGTGCCAATAGTGCAAACACCATTAGACCTTTGACGATCAAATCGCCAATCCCCAATGATACGTATAACGGCACTTCAGGTCCGAAGCTCAAAAGCGGCACACCAAAGCCCAAAGAACTATCGGCTTGGTTGAAGAAATTATCGATACCCACAAAGGCCGGCGCGAAGGCGAGCGTGAAGAACAACGCTGTATCGACAACCGAAGCGATACCCGACGAGATCAACGGTGCGCGCCACCATGATCCACCTCGCAAACGATGGAAGATTGAAACGTCCAAAAGCTGCGCAAGCAAAAAGGCGGAGCCAGATGCAACAGCGATCCGCGGATTTGCCAAGGTGATGGATAGATATACGGCCAAGGAAAAACCAACCAAAACCACCACACGAGCCGCTTTTGGTCCAAAGTGACGGTTGGTCAAATCGGTCACCAAAAAGGCAAACGGATAGGTGAACGCACCCCAGGTTAGAATTTCTTTGAGATCAAGAACGCCGATTTTCGCATCGACGGGAATAGCCACCAAATAGTTTGATGACGTGACAACAATCGCCATGGCCGCAACGGCCAAGAAAAAGCGAGCGAGCATGATAATGCACCTCTATATATGCAGCACTCCGGCAATGGACCGACGCCGCTGGTCAAAAAAAGATACCGCGAAACGTTTAGTGTCACGCGGTACCCAACGAAATTCGTTTTTTAAAGAAATGCCGAGGCGCTACAATTAAGCAGCGATTGCCTGACGGATTTCTTTTTTAACTGCCAATGCACGATCTGAAAGCTCAGTGTCTTTGGCTTTGAGCAAGTAAGCGTCCAAGCCGCCACGGTGCTCAACAGTGCGCAATGCTGCAGCTGATACTTTTAGTTTGATGTTGCGGCCCAAAGCCTCTGACATCAATGTTACATTGCACAAGTTAGGCAAAAACTTGCGGCGAGTCCGGTTGAGCGCGTGGCTCACATTGTTGCCAGACATCACACCTTTGCCAGAAAGTTCACAACGCCGTGCCATGTTTCAAATTCCTGTTCGATCCACAAAACCTATTTCTATCCCCACCATCGCGTGAGGCCAAATAGGTCTCAATTACTAGAAAAAGTCGCGTTTAAATAGATAAAGCCCCGCCATTAGTCAAGCACTTCAAACCAAATTTCCCGCTAATTTGCCTTGAAAGCGCCATTCGCTCTCGGCAGTGTGGATTTTAGATGATTCGCGAGCATGCTCGTTTAGTTGACCAGCCGATAGGAATATCCGACATCGTGGCCCTGTTTTCAATCAAGTCTTTGTCTAAGCCTTTCTTCGCCATCGCCATTGCATGCTTCGCCTCTCAAAGTATCGCCGCCTCTTTTTCTGCAGATGCGCGCTATGTGGTAACACTGCGCGGCGCAAACATTGCCGAAGTGGGCGTATCCTTTTCTGACAATGGCAAAAGCTACAATGTGGATATCAATGGCGATGTTGCGGGTCTTGCATCGCTCGTTGCGGCAGGCACGGCAAAATTAAGCTCATCTGGCACATCTACCGGTGCGCAACTTCAGTCCAAAAAATTCTCCATCGAAACACGGTCCAACGGAGATCGTTTCAATGTGAGTTTTCAGGCTAATGGCGGCAACGTCTCAAGTTTTCAAATCTTCCCGCCATTGTCTGAGAATAAAAACCGGGTGCCAGTGGCGGCAAAGCACCGAAACGGGATCAACGATCCTGTTGCCGCCTTTTTGATCAAAGCCGACAGCCTTTCGCCTGAAATTTGCAACCGCACCCTGTCTGTTTTCACCGGCATTGAGCGCTATGACATCGACCTTAGCTTTGCCGAAAACCAAACCGCCACATCAAAACGTACTGGCTATCAGGGCCCTGTTGTCTTGTGCCGTATGAAATATCGCCCAATTTCTGGACACTTCACCAATTCAGACACCACCAACTATATGAAATCGAACCAACGATTCCTTGTTTGGTATGCGCCATTGGGTGACACGGGATATGCAATCCCCTATCGCGTGCTAATCGGCACAGCCTTTGGTGACCTATCCATGGTCCTGACACGCCTAAACCCCTAAAATAGCGCACAAATTTGCGGTTTTGCATTAACCATAAACGTTCAGATTGGGTTCCCAATTCGGCACGTCAAAAGTTTTTTTGTTAAATTGCGCCTCAAAAACCACCAATTTCAGCGGGCGAAAACTTAACGATAGAAGTTTTTTTGCCGCAATGTTCTTTAATTGAAGGCAAGATTAGTTAGGATTTTCGCAAAATTTACCACAATTTAATCAAGATGAACGGCATTCGGCGATTTCAAGGTCAAAAAAGCCGTATTTCCGCTAAAATTGTGGTCCAACTGTCAACCACCCACCATATAATGTGGAGAACGAAATCAGAATCATGGAGAAAACCCGATTCGATCCATGTTCGTTCTCATTTTGTACCAAAAGTAAATCCAACGCTGTGTTGGCGTCACGTCCTGTTTCAAAATCGAACAGTTTTCATGTTCACTTTGAACACCCCAGCACCGCCACGAAAAGGACGTTTGTGAAATGAGCAGCTCACAAAGCGTGACAAACATAAAAGCGATGTTGGGACCAACCAACACCGGTAAAACCCACTATGCCGTCGAACGCTTGCTCGCGCATCGGTCTGGCATGATCGGGTTGCCACTACGATTGTTGGCGCGCGAAGTGTATCAACGTTTGGTGGATCGGGTCGGCAAAGGTGCCGTTGCCCTTGTAACGGGTGAAGAGCGCATTGTGCCCACAGGCGCGCGCTATTGGGTCGCCACCGTCGAAGCGATGCCCAAAGACCTATTGGTGGAATGTGTGGTGATTGATGAAATTCAAACCGCCACCCACCTTGATCGCGGACATATCTTCACTGACCGCATTCTCAATGCGCGTGGCACACAAGAAACACTTTTGCTTGGGGCAGGCACGATGGCGCCCATCATCGCCAACCTATTACCTCATGCTGAAATCATCATGCGACCTCGCTTTTCACAGCTCACCTATTCTGGTTCAAAGAAGATTACGCGGCAGCCACGACGCTCGGCCATCGTCGCGTTTTCCGCCAACGAAGTTTATGCCATTGCCGAATTGATCCGCCGTCAGCGCGGCGGCGCAGCGGTTGTGATGGGCGCGCTAAGCCCACGCACTCGAAATGCGCAGGTTGAACTTTATGAAAATGGCGATGTGGACTTTCTTGTTGCCACCGATGCGATCGGCATGGGGCTGAACCTCGATATCAAACATGTGGCCTTTGCGGCCGATATGAAGTTTGACGGCAAACAGATGCGCCCCCTCATCCCTGCAGAGTTCGCGCAGATCGCCGGGCGCGCCGGCCGGCATAAGCGCGACGGCACATTTGGGGTAACTGCTGGCACCGAAACATTCTCTGATGAACTGGTGGATCAGCTCGAAAGTCATGAATTTGAACCGGTAAAAGTGCTGCAATGGCGCAATGCCGAGCTTAATTTTTCGTCTTTTGTTGCGCTGCAAAAATCGCTCGAAGTTCCCGCGGCCCATAAAAGACTGACAAATGTCCCCACCGCGAAGGACCAGTTGGCACTCGAATTTTTGATGCGTCACCCAGATGTGGGACCAAAAACCGGACAAGAATTGACGAAATTGGCATGGGATTGCGCGTCGATTCCTGACTATCGGAACATCTCACCTGCGCAACATGGTGAGATAATTGCCACAATTTTCCGAAATATTGAACAAAGTGAAACAATTAGCGAAGATTGGATTGCCGAACAGGTCAGCTTTTGCGACAATGCGCACGGCGAAATTGACACCTTGTCCAATCGCATTAAACAAATACGAACTTGGACATTTGTAGCAAACCGGAAGAATTGGCTAAAAGACCCTACCTATTGGCGTGAAAAAACAACACAAATTGAGAACACTTTGTCAGACGCACTTCATGAGCGTCTTACACAGCGATTTATTGATCGCCGAACAAGTGTTTTGATGCGCCATTTGCGAGATAAACATATGACGGCACCTGAAATTTCACAAAGCGGCGAAGTTTCCCTTGAAGGGCAAACCATTGGTTCAATCGAAGGCTTTCGCTTTACGCTCGCCTCGCAAGCGGGCGGCGAAACGAAAAACCTAAGATCCGCAGCCAGCGTGGCCATTGCCCCTGAAATTAAAAAGCGTGCGGAAAAGGTCACCGATTCGCCGAACGATGAATTTGTTTTGACCGCTGACGGCCATGTGCGCTGGCGCGGCGAAATTATTGCGGAACTATCGCCGGGTGATGATTTGTTCTCACCACGATTGGTTGTGCTGGCCGATGAAAGCCTGACCGGACCGGAACTAAGCTCGGTGCAAGACCGCTTGGACTTGTGGCTGCGCCACGCCATTAACACTCAACTCGAGCAGGTTGCCGCTTTGCGCGATCCGCAAGAATTGCAAGGTACCGCGCGCGGTGTCGCTTTCCGCTTGGCCGAAAACCTTGGTGTCGTGCCACGTGCTGATGTCGCCGACGATGTGAAGTCACTAGATCAAGATGTGCGCGGTATAATGCGCAAGATGGGTATCAAGTTCGGTGCCTATCACATCTATTTGCCAATGATGCTTAAACCCGCGCCGCGCGAATTGGCGCTTGTGCTGTGGGCTTTGAAAAATGGGGGCGTGCGCCAAAAAGGCGTGCGCGAATTGCCTCAGATCATCCTGTCTGGCCGCACATCCAT
>CAJXLH010000179.1 GCA_913055925.1 uncultured Maritalea sp.
AATATACGCGCTATTTGGCGGTGGTCTTTTGTGCCTTGCAGGCATGGGGGATCGCGGTTGGCCTTGAGGCTAGCGAAGGCGTTGTGTCGAACCCAGGTTGGTTCTTCCGTATTTCAACAGTGATTACGCTAGTTGGCGGCACAATGTTCCTGATGTGGCTTGGTGAACAAGTAACATCACGTGGCGTTGGTAACGGTATTTCGTTGATCATTTTCGCTGGTATCGTGGCAACATTGCCATCAGCAATTGCACAAACGCTTGAATTGAGCCGTACTGGCGCACTTCCAACAATTGGTGTTGTAGGTCTATTGGTTCTGGCGATTGCAGTGATTGCGGTGATCGTGTTCTTCGAGCGTGCCCAACGAAAACTGCTTGTGCAGTATCCGAAGCGCCAAGTCGGCAACAAGATGTTCCAAGGCGACACATCTCACCTGCCGCTTAAACTGAACACTTCAGGTGTTATTCCGGTGATCTTTGCATCGTCGCTTTTGTTGCTCCCAGCGACAATGGCAGGCTTTGCATCCCAAGGTGACGCGCCAGGTTGGTTGACAACTATGGCAGCTGTTCTTGGTCGTGGTCAGCCGGTTTACCTGATGATTTTTGCTGCATTGATCTTCTTCTTTGCATTCTATTACACCTCGATCGTATTCAACCCGACGGAAACAGCCGATAATCTAAAAAAATCAGGTGGCTTTATTCCAGGTATTCGTCCAGGGGAAAGAACTGCGCAACACATCGATTTCGTGTTGACGCGGATCACTTTGGTTGGTGCGATTTATCTAACGCTTGTTGCGTTGATCCCAGAAGTGCTGGTGTCACAATTGAACGTGTCTGCGTTCCTTGGTGGAACTTCACTCCTGATTATGGTCACCGTGACGCTTGATACAATTTCACAAGTCCAATCACATCTCGTTGCGCAGCAATATGAGGGCTTGGTGAAGAAGTCACGTTTGGGAGGACGTCGCAAAAAATGAGGCTAATACTACTCGGCCCACCAGGTGCGGGCAAAGGCACACAAGCTCAATTCTTGATTGATGAGTTCGGTATTCCGCAGTTGTCTACTGGAGACATGTTGCGGGCAGCAATTGCTGCAGAAACACCGCTGGGGCTTGAAGTAAAAGACATCATTGCCCGCGGCGACCTTGTGCCAGACGAAACTGTGGTTGGGATCATCTCTGATCGCTTGGACGAAGAAGACTGCAAGAATGGTTTCATTCTTGATGGCTTCCCAAGAACGACTGCACAAGCGGAAGCACTGGAAGTTTTACTCGAAGACAAAGGCCTCTCACTTGATGCTGTTGTTGAGATCAAAGCTGATGCCGACACACTTGTTGCTCGTATTTTGAAGCGTGCCGCCGAATCTGGTGGTGCTCGTGAAGACGACAATGAAGAGGTGCTTCGTAACCGTTTAGACGTGTATGAAGAGCTGACTGCGCCACTTGTTGAGTATTATTCAGGCAAGGGCTTGGTAAAAAGCGTTGACGGCATGGCCGGAATCGAAGAAGTCACTGCTTCTATTATGAAAGCTCTTAAGGGCTAACGAAATTTGAGTTTTGGACGGGGGAGGCTGTTGACTCTTCTGAACGAACTCGGTTATGAACCGCGCTTAGTTATACGCATTGCGAAGACTGGGCTCGGTTTCTTGAAAATTGCAAGGGATCGAATGCCGGTCTGTTGCTGTTGTGTGGACGCAGATCATGGTGATCTGCATTGAATTAAGGAGATCAGCTACGTGGCTCGTATTGCTGGTGTAAACATCCCTACGAATAAGCGTGTAGAAATTGCGCTTCAGTATATTCATGGGATTGGCGCAAAACATGCGTCAGAAATCTGTGAGAAGGTAGGTATTCCTACCGAGCGTCGTGTGAATGAACTTTCAGACGCCGAAGTTATTCAGGTACGTGAAACGATCGACCGCGACTACCTCGTAGAAGGTGATTTGCGTCGTTCAGTTGCGATGAACATCAAGCGCTTGATGGATCTTGGTAACTACCGCGGCCTACGTCACCGTCGTGGTTTGCCTGTGCGTGGTCAGAATACGCACAACAACGCACGGACACGTAAAGGTCCAGCGAAACCTATCGCAGGTAAAAAGAAGTAATTTTAGGCACCCCGAACAGGTTGGGGTGTTTTTGTTTCGGTGGAGCTACCGTCTGAGAACGGTGGTGATGAGATCGCAAAAGGAAAAAGCATGGCAAAAGAAGCACGCGTTAAGCGTCGCGAGCGCAAAAACATCACATCTGGTGTTGCGCACGTAAATTCAACTTTCAACAACACAATGATCACCATCACTGATGTACAGGGCAACACAATTGCTTGGTCATCAGCTGGTACAATGGGTTTTAAAGGCTCACGTAAGTCCACACCTTACGCCGCGCAGGTTGCTGCAGAAGATGCAGCGAAAAAAGCGCAAGAGCACAACATGAAAACTCTTGAAGTGGAAGTTTGCGGTCCAGGTTCTGGTCGTGAATCTGCGCTTCGTGCTTTGCAAGCTGCTGGTTTTACTGTCACAAGCATTCGCGACGTGACGTCAATTCCACACAACGGATGTCGCCCACGCAAGCGTCGTCGCGTTTAAGTCAAATTTTTCGCCTGTCCGGCCAACAGGCGAATGTGGAATTTTACATTTCAATGCGGCTATTGGCGGATAGACGCATATCGGAAAGGGTGTAAGCTATAATGATCCAGAAAAACTGGCAGGAACTGATTAAGCCGACAAAACTGGACATTGTACCGGGAAACGACCCAGCACGTGTTGCATCAGTTGTTGCAGAACCACTCGAGCGTGGTTTTGGTCTAACACTTGGTAACGCATTGCGTCGGGTTTTGTTGTCTTCGCTACAGGGCGCTGCAGTCACAGCTATTCAGATTGATGGTGTGTTGCACGAGTTCTCGTCTGTGCCTGGCGTACGTGAAGATGTCACCGATATGGTGCTCAACGTAAAAGAAATCGCAATTCGCATGGAAGAAGAGGGCCCTAAGCGCCTTGCTCTTTCTAAAAAGGGCCCAGGTGCGGTTCTTGCGGGCGATATCGAAACAACTGGCGATATTGAAGTTTTGAACCCAGAGTTGGTTCTGTGTCACCTTGATGATGGCGCTGAGATCAACATGGAATTCACTGTTGAAACTGGCAAGGGCTATGTGCCTGCTGATCGTAACCGTCCTGAAGACGCACCGATCGGTTTTGTTTCAGTGGATGCTTTGTTCTCACCAATCAAGCGTGTCTCTTACAAAGTTGAGAACACACGTGAAGGTCAGGTGCTTGACTACGATAAGTTGAACCTAACTGTTGAAACAAACGGTGCGGTTTCTCCGGAAGATGCTGTGGCGTTTGCTGCACGTATTCTTCAGGATCAACTGAACGTATTCGTGAACTTTGAAGAGCCAGAAAAAGAAGTCGTTGAAGATGCAGCTCCTGAGCTTGCGTTCAACCCAGCACTTCTTAAGAAGGTTGATGAGCTTGAATTGTCTGTCCGTTCTGCAAACTGCTTGAAGAACGACAACATCGTGTACATTGGTGATTTGATCCAGAAGTCGGAAGCGGAAATGTTGCGCACACCGAACTTTGGCCGTAAATCACTGAACGAAATTAAAGAAGTTTTGGCGCAAATGGGCTTGCATCTTGGTATGGATGTAGCCAGCTGGCCGCCTGAAAACATTGAAGACCTCGCGAAGCGTTTCGAAGATCACTATTGATCTAAAACGCTCAACGCATTGAGTTGACAGGAGAAAGATATGCGCCACCGTAAAGCTGGTCGCAAGTTGAACCGCACAGCAAGCCATCGTAAAGCGATGTTTGCAAACATGTCTGCTTCATTGATCAAACATGAGCAGATCGTGACAACTTTGCCTAAAGCCAAAGAACTACGTCCTATCGTTGAAAAGCTAATCACATTGGCGAAGAAGGGTGACCTTCACTCTCGTCGTCTTGCTGCCTCTCGCATTGGCGACGAAGCAATGGCGAAAAAGCTATTCGACGTTTTGGGTCCACGTTACCAAGACCGCCAGGGCGGCTACACACGTGTTCTTAAAGCCGGTTTCCGCCATGGCGACAACGCGCCAATCGCGGTTATCGAGTTGGTAGATCGTGACGTATCTGCAAAAGGTCAAGACAGTGGCCCAACTGCAGAGCGCGCTGAAGAAACTGAAGCAGCAGACGCAGCGTAAGTTTCGCTGCATAGCGATATGAATTAAAGAGACCGCCTTCTGGGCGGTCTTTTTTTTGACCTAAATCTTGTCACACTGCGTAACCATATTATCTAAGGCTTTGAGAAAGTGATTCAGAAATGTGGGGTAATGCTATGTTGCGACACGTCTTTTTGTTGAGTGCTCTTTTTGTTGCTTCGGTCAGCGGCCCTTTGATGGCGCAAGATCGGCAAGTCCCATCCAACAAAGCCGAAATTCAATTGAGTTTTGCGCCGATTGTGAAGTCGGCAGCACCATCAGTAGTGAATGTGTATGCGACACGTATTACGCAAGAGACACGTTCTGTTTTCAACGATCCGTTCTTTGAGCGCTTTTTTGGCAATGACAACCCCTTTGCAGAACGTCGCCAACGGAGGTCTCAATCTCTGGGGTCTGGCGTAATTGTTGGGGAAGAGGGGATCATCCTGACGAACCACCATGTGGTGGAGGGCGCGAGTGATATTCGCATTTCCCTGGCGAATGGTCGGGAGTATCATACAGATCTGGTGCTAGCTGATGAAGAAACAGACCTTGCCGTTTTGCAGGTTAAAGATGCACCTGTTGATGGTTTTGCGACTTTGCAATTCTCTCAAGACGATGAGTTGGAAGTGGGTGACTTGGTTTTGGCCATTGGGAACCCGTTTGGGGTCGGTCAAACAGTAACGAGCGGCATTGTATCCGCCAAGGCGCGTACGGGTGTTGGCGTCAGCGATTTTCAGTTCTTCATACAAACTGATGCCGCGATTAACCCAGGCAATTCTGGTGGCGCGTTGGTGAATATGCGTGGAGAGCTTGTGGGTATCAACACAGCCATTTATTCGCGTTCGGGTGGGTCCAACGGTATTGGTTTTGCCATTCCTGCGAGTATGGCATCGTTTGTGGTGCGTTCTGCCTTAGAGAACGGGGAAATTGTCCGGCCGTGGTTCGGTGCGCGTCTACAGGCTGTTTCTGACGATTTGGCGCAAAGTCTATTACTTGGTCCACCAAGAGGTGCGCTGATTACCGACATTTACCCTGATAGTCCGGCGGATCGCGCAGGTCTTTTGTCAGGTGATGTGATTTTGGAGATCAACTCGCAATCCATTGAGGACCCGGGCGCATTTGATTATCGTTTCTCAACACAGGAATTGGGCAAAACGGTGCAGCTATATGTGGCGCGAGGTGGCGATGCAATTGAGATCGATTTGGATTTAATGCCTTATCCAACGGCTGAAACGGATCAATTGCTTTTGGAGCAAGCCGGTCGCTTTTCAGGGGCGCTTGTGCGCAATATCGGGCCACGGGTGATTGAAGAGTTTGATCTTCCGTACAATTTCGCAGGTGTAGTTGTAAGTGCAATTGCCAACGGCTCACCTGCGCAACGGCTGGGCTTGCGCGTCGGTGATGTCATTTTGGAACTCAATGGCACCCAAATTACAGATGCGGCGCAAATGGAAAAAATCGTTCAACAGCGCGTTGGCGGCTGGCGTTTGAAGATTAGACGTGGCAATCAACTGATAAACAGTTTTGTGAACGGATGATATGTCGGATCTCTTCGCCAAAGAACTAAGCACTGCGCCAGATGAAGATCGGCCGTTAGCTGATCTTTTGCGCCCATCGTCGCTTGATGATGTGGTCGGCCAGGACCATTTGCTGGGCGAAGAGGGTACGCTGACGCGGATGATCCGATCTGGCCGCTTGGGGTCGCTTGTGTTCTGGGGGCCGCCTGGTTCGGGTAAAACTACTGTCGCGCGGTTGCTGGCGCAGAATGTCGATTATCACTTTCAGCAGATTTCGGCGATCTTTTCTGG
>CAJXLH010000180.1 GCA_913055925.1 uncultured Maritalea sp.
TGAGCGCGCCAAGTGACAAAGTAAAAATTACCAACGACGTTGTTGATATGCGCCAACGTTTGCTGCGGGAGAGACCGCCAAAGTCCGCTTGGGACATTAAACTTGCCAATGGTGGCTTAATCGATCTTGAGTTCATCGCTCAGTTCGCACAGCTGACCATGGGTGATCAAATCGACCTGCCACAGGCACCACCTGTACACGTCTTGCGCCGCTTGGCTGATCGGAAGCTCATCGGCGATTTCACCGAGTTGGAACAAACTTATCGGTTGTACAATCGCGTGCTGCAACTCACCGCAGCCTGTCTTGTGGAGCCATTAAACACAGACAAGTGGAGCGACGGTTTTACCGAACTGCTCATGCGCGCCACCAACTTCCCAAGCCTTGAGATTTTGGAGCAGGAGCTAGCTTCGCGACAAGAAAATATCGCAAAGCTGTTTTCCGAATTTGTTAGATAATTGAATCGCTAAGCGGCGTTTTCTAAAGCGCTGTCTCCAATAGCAAGTGGCAATGTCACGGCCACAGTTGTACCGATGCCCGGGTTGCTTTCGATCACCAATTCACCGCCTGACAATTCGGCAATGGCGCGCGAGGTCGCAATACCTAACCCCAAACCTTTGTGCTCTTTGGTGAAGGCTGATTCACCCAGAACAAATGGTTGTGACAAAAGCTCCACATGTTCACGTGGCATACCTATGCCGGTGTCTGTTATTTCAAGCACAACGCCATCTGTGCCTTGCCAGCAATTCAGCAAAATCGTGCCGCCTTCTGGTGTGAAGCGAATGGCGTTGTCCAGCAGATTGTCGACCAAACGGCGCAGCAATCCGGTATCGCCCAAAACAGATGCATCGCAGAGATTGCCGTGCTCAAGGCGGATGCCGGCGCGCGTGGCGCGCGCATGATGGCGGCGAATGCATTGGTCGGTGAACTTATCGAGTTTGATGCTTTCGCTCTTTTGAACAGTGTCACCGGCTTCCAGTTCAGCAAGTTCAAGGATGTCTGAAAAACTATCCCGCAGCGCTTCGCCCGAACGTTTGATATCGGCAACATAGCCCGCATATCGCTTATCACCCAATTCGCCATATGGCTCGTGTTGAATTAAGTCGGCAAAGCCAATGATATGATTGAGCGGGGTGCGCATATCGTGGCTAAGATGCGCAAGGAACGATGTTTTGGCGCGGCTTGCCGCTTCTGCTGCCAGTTTTTCCGTTCGATATTGCTGCGCCAGCTTTCGATGCTGCGCTTCAAGTGACGCTTTTTCGGTTGAAGTTTTGTGGCCCTCAGTGTCGTCGGTGACCATGGTTACAAAGCACTGGCTTGGGTCAGCAATATCTTCAATGCGGATGGCTTTGTTGTCGCTGCAAGTTGCCACCACAATGCGATGGTTCTCATCATCATTGACCGCTTTAAAGGCAAGGGGATTGCGCGCCACGGTCATAATTTCTGCATAGGTTTTGCCGATGACCGCTTCATCGCTCTTCACGCCCAGTAGTTGGCGGAAAGCGCGGTTGCACCAGATGAGCTGTGCATTGTCATCCCAATGCGCCATGCCATGCGGCGTGTGTTCCAAGGTGTCGTGTAGTTCGTTCGTTGTCGCGAGTTTCGCTTCGGATGTTTCGGTCTTAGGCGACGAAACTGTAAGTTTTAGGCTCACATATAAAAGAGTTAGCACCAGCGCAGTGACTGTGAGAACAATAATTTGAAAAAGAGGGGCAAGCTGGTTGGAGATGAGCAAAATGGCAGTGAATATACCCAGCGCGGCGAGAAGTTTGGCGGCTTCAAATTGCTGAGTTTTTGACCAGTTTCGCTCCCAGCTTGGAAGTTCAAAATGAATCAAATTATCGCTTGGTTGCGCGCCGTTTTGTTGTGGTTTTGCTGCGGATCGGAATCCCTCATCGGCGCCGCCGGATTTCTCCGTCGTCAACATCAATAGTCTCCAGTATACGCTTGTGCCCTTTAGTGAAAGAGGCCAACTCTCTCTTTCGCTAACAGATTGAATCAAAAAGGGGACTCTTGTCGAGCCCCCAATTTGCAACGAATTGTTCACTGCCAAAAAGTGCGAGTCTTTTGAATCACTTATCGGGTAAAAAAATTATCCCGCCAGCGTGCGCTCAAGGATGTCGGAGCAGTCCGGTGATAGTTTGTGATTCTTTTGCAAATCAGTCAGCGCTTTTTCCGCCAAATCGCGTCGATTTGATTCGTATTTTTTGAACGAACGGAAGAGCGTTAGAAGTCGCGCCGCCAATTGTGGCGTGCGCGTATCAATGTCGGCAATTAGATCAGCAACAAACTTAAAACTCGCGCCGTCTTCACGGCCGAATTGCACTTGGTTGGCCGCAAAGCCACCAATCAATGCGCGAACGCGGTTTGGGTTTTCGATGTTAAATTGATCATCGTCCATCAGTTCTTTCACGCGCGAAAGTGCTTTGTCGTCGGGGATGATTGCGTTCATGCTCAGCCACTTGTCGAACACCAAAATCTCATCGCAATAATTGTCGCGGAAGTCTTTGAGTGTCGGAATTGCCTCAGGGTGGCCACTGCTTGCCAATGCGCCCAGTGCCGCACTGCGATCTGTCATGTTGGTCGCCGACTGATATTGTGCGACAGCAATCTGCCCGCCTTTGTCTTCATCCGCCGCCAACAACAAACCAAGACATTGGTTTTTGAGTAAGCGCTTGCCTGCTGATTTGGCGTCTGGCGAATAGTCACCACTTTCCACCAAGCTCTTGTAGGTTTGTGCCAATTCTGGCTCAATCATTGTTGCAATTGCCGACAGGGCAAGGCGGCGCACATCATAAATCCGCGCAGGGTCAATGTCTTTGCCCACATGCTCAGCCAAAACGCTTTGTGACGGCAACGCTAAGGCAAGGGCCTTAAAGGCATTGTCGAGATTGTCGTCGAGCAAAATGGCGCGGAATGCCTCCGCGAGCTGACCGAGATCGCTAGTAGACGGATCGTCCCCGCCGGATTTTGCCGCAGGCACCAAAATATCGAGCGCAACATTTTGCAGGCTGTCCCAGCGGTTAAATGGGTCTTTGTCCAAGCGTGCAAGATCCAGTTTGTCTTGCATCGTCAAATCAGAAACCACTGACACGGGCGATGAAAACTCTCTAAAGAGCGATAGAGTTGGTTTGCTTGAAACCCCTTCAAACACCACGCTGTGCTTCTCTTGATTGATGATCATCAAATCATCTTCAACATCCGCGCCAGAAACGCTGTCCCAGTTCAAATCTTCACCATTGCTCGAAACAAGCCCAAACCGAAGCGGGATAAACTTCGGGTCTTTTTCCGCTTCGCCCGGCGTTGGTTTGTTGACCTGCTCAATATTGACCGTCAGGCGCTTGTTCTCAGCATCATAGGCGTGATCCACGTGTACTTCGGGTCGCCCGGCGCTCGTATACCATTTTTGCAAATGCGAGAGATCTTTGCCGCTGGCATCTTCAAAGCACTTCACAAAGTCTTCAATCACCGCTGCATCGCCATCATGGCGCTCAAGGTAAATATCCATGCCCTTGCGGAATTGATCTTCGCCCAAATAGGTGAGGATCATGCGCACAACTTCCGCACCTTTTTCATAAACGGTGGCTGTGTAGAAGTTGTTGATCTCTTTAAACTGGTTCGGGCGAGGGGGGTGTGATAGTGGGCCAGAATCCTCGGCAAACTGGTGCGCACGCAAGTCACGAGCATCTTCAATCCGCTTCACCGCGCGAGAACGCTCGTCGCTAGTGAACTCCTGATCACGAAACACCGTCAGACCTTCTTTTAAGCAAAGCTGGAACCAATCCCGACAGGTGATCCGGTTGCCAGTCCAATTGTGGAAATATTCGTGCGCGATAATTGCTTCAACCAGTTCATAGTCTTGGTCAGTGGCCGTTTGCGGGTCGGTTAGAATGTACTTGTCATTGAAGATATTGAGGCCTTTGTTTTCCATTGCCCCAAGGTTGAAGTCAGACACAGCAACAATGTTGAATACGTCCAAATCATATTCGCAACCAAACCGATCTTCGTCCCATTTCATGGAGCGTTTTAGGCTGTCCATTGCCCAGTCGCATTGTTTGGTTTTTCCGTGCTCGACATAAATCGCGAGATCAACTTCACGCCCGGACATGGTGGTGAACGTGTCTTCAATATGTTCAAGGTCGCCTGCAACCATCGCAAAAAGATATGACGGCTTAGGGTGCGGGTCGTGCCAAACTGCGAAGTGCCGGTTGCCCTCAAGCTCGCCGCTTTCTTGCGGGTTGCCGTTTGCCAAAAGCACTGGCGCTTGGTCCTTGTCGGCCTCCATACGTACCGTGTAAACAGACATAACATCCGGACGGTCATAAGAATAAGTAATCCGGCGGAACCCTTCAGCCTCGCACTGGGTGCACCACACATTGTTGGAGCGATAAAGCCCTTCAAGTGCCTTGTTGGTTTCCGGTTTCACGCGCACAGTTGTTTCAAGCGCGAACTTTTCTGGTGGATTTGCGATTGTCAGCGCCTTTTCGCCCACCTCATATTCGCTCTTTTCTAGCGCACGCCCATCAATTGCGACGGATAAAAGTTCCAAGTGTTCGCCATGCAAAATAAGTGGCGAGCCGGCTTGCGCACCGTCACGCAAAGAAAAGGCCAGTTTGGCTTTGATATCCATCTCGTCGGGCTGGAATACCACATCTAATTCAGTGGTGCTGAGCACATAATCGGTAGGCTTGTAGTCGCTTAAATAGGTCGTTTTGTGCTCTTCGGTCTTCATTGTTTTTTCTCGATCCCCGAATTGATTTTGCTGCCCGAATCGGCTGATTGTTGGAATTCACGCTACTGTGGCAAGCCTGCTACAGCAATATCCGTTCTCTGCAACTATCCTGAAAGGCTGGGCGATTCACGCCAGCTTGCCAACTATTACCTTTGTGTAATCACCATGTTTGATAAAATTTTTGCTTGGTTCGAAAAGCACTATTCGCCGACTCATATTGAGGCTGATCCGCATCCACCGATGGGATTGGCTAACTTCTATTGGTATTTTTTGCGGCAGTTTCGAACACCTATCATAATTAAAATTCTAATCGTTGCCATCGGCGCCGGTATAGATGCGATGATCCCGATTTTCCTCGGTACCATTGTTGATCTTGTTGCAGGCAACGAACCTGGAACGTTGTTTAAAGATCACTCCAGTTTGCTGATCGCCATGGGTATCACCTTGGCACTGCGGCCGAGTATTTTTGTGCTCGACATTTTGGTGCAGTACCACACCATGGTGCCGTCGTTGGTGGGGCGTGTGCGCTGGCAATCCCACTGGCATGTCGTGCGTCAAAGCTGGACCTATTTCCAAAAAGACTTTGCGGGCCGTATCTCGTCAAAGATTTTTGAAACTGGTCCAGCGCTCGAAACAAGCTCTATGGAGCTCATCGACGCCGTTTGGTATATGGTCGTCTTCTTCTTTGTGGCGACCGGTGTTTTGGGCGCGCAAGACCCTGTGTTCTTGCTTCCGCTAATGGCGTGGGCTGCCGGCTATATCGGCCTGATGTATTATTCGCTGCCCAAAATCCGCAAACAGTCGCAGATCAACTCAGACTCGCGCTCTCATTTCACTGGCCGCGTTGTAGATTGCTACACCAACATCCAAACCCTCAAGACCTTTGCCACCGGCGAACGCGAGGACCGCTATGTCGCTGACGCGCTGGAAGATCACACTTTGAACTTCCAAAAGCTTATGCGCGTGTTCTCCAAAATGTGGGCGACCTTGTTTGTCATCAATACCGCATTGATGATCTCGGTTGGCTACATGGCGCTTGTGTGGTGGAACAATGGCCAAATAACTGCTGGTCAGTTCGCGATGATCGTGCCGTTCATTTGGCAATTGCTCAACATTTCCGGTTGGATTTTGGAGGTTGCCTCTGGCATTTTCCGCGACATGGGCACGGTGCAAGATGGTATGGAAACCATCTCCAAACCACTGACCATGCTC
>CAJXLH010000181.1 GCA_913055925.1 uncultured Maritalea sp.
CAAAAGAAGAACGCGCCCAAAACTTCGGCCTTGTCGGCGCAGCATTTGGTGCCGGACTTTTGGTCGGCCCCGCCATTGGTGGTCAATTGGGTGAATTTGGCACACGTTGGCCGTTTTTCTTGGCGGCGGGCTTGGCATTCGTGAACCTGATTTTTGGGCTATTTGTGCTTCCGGAAAGCCTTGGCATGCGCAAGCGTCGCCGCTTTAACGCCAAACGCGCAAATCCGCTCGGCACTGTTTTGGCCATGCGCGAATTCCCATTCGTTCTGTCATTCTTGGGCGTCTTGTTTTTCTTCTCACTTGCCGTGCAGTTCTTCCAAAGCACGTGGAGCTTTTTCACCATTGAACGGTTCCAATGGACATATGCGCAAACAGGCTATGCCCTCACCGCCTTTGGTTTGATGTTTGCCATTGTACAAGGCGCGCTTATTCGCCCAGCGATCAAGACGCTGAAAGAAACATGGACCGTGGTCATCGGCCTTGTTTTCGCTGCCTTCGGCTTTTTCGGCATGGCCTTTATCGACACGGTCGTCGGACTTTACATCTTCATGATCCCTGGCGCACTGAGCGGCCTGGTGGTACCCGGTCTCAACGGGCTAATGTCAAACCGCGTGGCGGACAATGCGCAAGGTGAATTACAAGGCGGCGTGAATGCCGTAAACTCGCTCACTATGATCGTCGGCCCATTGGTGGCCACTCAATTGTTCACCCGCTTTACAGCCAATGCAGACGCCGCCACATACTTCCCGGGCGTTGCGTTTTTTGGCGCAGGTGTTTCGATTGTCGTCGGCGCTTTCATATTCTTTCAAGCGTCGGTGCGATCCAGAAAATTTGCGCAGAACCGCGCTTAACTATTTGACCATTTCTGATAGATCAAATCGGCCACCATCAAGTCGAGATGCGCGCCGCCACCGTTTTTGAATACGGTGATTTCATCTGGCGATTGCCGACCCTTGTGATGGCCATTTGCCAGATCATAGAAATCTGCGCACACATCAGATTCGGTTATCGCGCCTTCCTGAATAGGAAGGATCAATTCACCGATTTCATGAATAGTTGTTTCGCGCGAATCTACAAACAGCTCCCCTTTTTGCATTAGCGCATTGTCAGCCTCCCGCATGTCCGGCAAAAATGCGCCGATCAAATCAACGTGGGTACCCGGGGTGAGCCACTCACCCTTAATGAATGGCGTGCGCGCCATGGTTGCACTGGTGACAATATCCGCCGCAGCGACACCCGCGGCCAAGTCTGCACAATGTGTGCAATCCATCTTCTCCGCCAAGCTTTTCGCGTTATCAGCTGTGCGGCTCCACACCGCAACTTCTTCCAGCATTGGAAACTCCGAGCGATAAGCCTCAATTAATGAGGTCGCGACCACCCCAGAGCCAATGACGAGCAGTTTTGAAGGGTTATTGGGGGCGAGAAGCCTAGCACCGAGAATACTGTCACTGGCCGTTTTCCATTTCGTGACCAATTGCCCATCAATCAACGCCTTAATGGTACCAGAGTCATGGTCGAAGAGCACCACCACAGATTCAATGGTTGGAATGGGCGGCGTACGCTCGGCATTGTCGGGAAAAATCGTCACAGATTTAAGCGCGAGCCCAAGCCCGTTGATCCACGCCGCGCGGTTGAGCATCGAGCGTTTGCCTTCTTCAAGCGCCAAGTCACCAAGTTTTGCTTTACCTTGCTGATGACCCGCAAATATCGCATCGGCCATCTCCCGCCAATCAAGCTTGTGTTCAACTTCTTCAATTGAAATGAATGGAATCGACATAGTGCTCCCCAATACAAACTTTGGTTAGCCAATTGCACTTCAACAAAACAATCAAGCCCAAAGAGCTTAATTTAGGATATTTTATCCAAACCACGACTAAAAAAGAAAACCCGCGTCGAAACGCGGGTCAAAATTCTATATCAATTTGTTCGCAATCAAGTGCGTCCAAACTCGTCTTCGAGACGCACAATGTCGTCTTCGCCGAGATAGGAACCTGTTTGCACTTCGATCAGCTCGAGCAAGATCTTACCGTGGTTGGCAAGTCGGTGCACGGCCCCTTGCGGTATGTAAACTGATTGGTTTTCGCCAAGCATTTGCACCTTATCGTCAACGGTGACCTCTGCCGTGCCACGCACAACCACCCAATGCTCTGAACGGTGATGGTGCTTTTGCAGCGAAAGCTGCTTGCCTGGCTTCACAAACAAGCGTTTCACTTGGAAGCGTTCGCCCATCGCAAGCGATGAATAACCACCCCATGGGCGATAACAAGTGCGATGTGTCTCGGTAAGCGGCGCGGTGCGCTCGTCATTCTTTAGAACTTTAACGAGGTTGCCAACTTGCTGTGTTTTATCAAGCGAGCCCACAAAGATCGCATCTTCGCTGACCACAACGGCCACATCAGAAAGCCCATTAACAGTGACCTGCCCCGTTTCGGAATAAACAAGGCTGTTTTTGGTTTCAGAAAGCAGCACATCGCCAACCGCGACGTTGCCCGCTTCGTCTTGATCTCCAGATTTCCAAACGGCATCCCAGCTACCAAGGTCTGACCATTGAATAGCCGCCGGCACAACAGCTGCGCGCGCGGTTTTTTCAAAGATCGCATAATCGATTGAAATGTCGGGCGCTTTGGCAAAGTTTGCCTCGTCCAACCGCACAAAATCGAGATCGATTGTTGCTTTCTCAACGGCAGGGGCTACCGCTGCTGCAACTTCAGGCGCAAGTTCTTCGCACTCGCTCAACAAAACGTCTCGATCATAAAGGAAGCTGCCTGAATTCCACAAATGCGCACCGCCCGCGACCAAGCGTTCAGCATTTTCTAAGTCAGGTTTTTCAACGAACTGCGCGACTTTGAAGCCGCCGCACTCCAAGGCTTCGCCCTTTTCAATATAGCCGTAGCCGGTGGCAGGCTCCGTCGGGTCGATACCGAACGTCACCAAATAGCCTTCACTAGCGCATTTCGCTGCTTCATTGACAGCGTTGTGATAGGCGCCGCTTTCAATAATGTGGTGATCTGAGGCCAAAGTGTAGATCAGCTTGTCGTCCGAACCAGAGTGTTCGAGATATTTCGCCGCCGCATACATGGCCGCAGAAGTATTGCGCGCAACAGGTTCCAAAAGGATTGCGCCAAGATCAACACCGATTTCTTGAGCCTGCTCAGCCACCAAAAACCGATATTCGGTGTTGGTGATAATGACGGGTGCCGCAAAGATTTCACTGTTGCTCACACGCTGCAACGTCTGTTGGAAAAGGCTCTCATCCCCAGCAAGCGACAAGAATTGTTTTGGCCGAGATGAACGAGAAATTGGCCACAGTCTCGTGCCCTTCCCGCCTGCCATAATTACAGGAACAATACGCCCAAAACTTCCCGACATTAAAATAACTCCAGCTAAAACCTAAACACGAGGGGATATAGTCATCTTCATACCAATGCAAACCCCATTTGGCCAGCCAAATGAAGTTGCACCGCTTTCATACGCGATATCAATTGGAAACGCCAATTGCCCATTGAAATCATTTTCGAATTATGACAAACCGAGCGCACGCGATTTGCGATGCGGACGTGGTGAAATTGGTAAACACAAGGGACTTAAAATCCCTCGCCTTAATCGGCTTACGGGTTCAAGTCCCGTCGTCCGCACCAATCGAGTTGGTTTTGCAAAGCAAAATCAAATGATCCAGTGATTCATTTGAAAACGAAGTTTGCCCGGCAGCTAAAGCGGCAGGGCTCATCCCCGAAATTTACCCTAGTCTTCAGCACCCTCTCGGATCGGCGGCGCGTAGGAAACATCCATATCCCACGGGAAGTAGATCCAAGTGTCTTGAGAGACTTCGGTAACAAAACTATCCACCAAGTCACGGGCCAATGGCTTTGCGTAGACGGTGGCGAAATGTGCGTTTGGCAGCATGGCGCGCACAGCGCGACCCGTTTTGCCTGTGTCGACAAGGTCATCAATGATGAGGACTTTTTTGTCTTCTGCCGCATCCAACGCCAAAACGTCTTCCGCAATTGATTTAAGCACCACCAAATCGCCTTGGTCTTTGTAGTCGTGGTATGAAGCAATCGCGACGCTTTCGATCAGGCGAATGCCCAGTTCACGCGCAATAATAGCTGCAGGCACCAAGCCGCCCCGTGTGATGCAAACACAGGCATCAAATGGCCCCTCAGAATTCAAGCGCCAAGCGAGTGCGCGCGAGTCGCGGTGGAACTGGTCCCAAGATACCGGGAAAGACTTATTCTGCGGAGCGCTCATCTGCTGGTCCTCAAATCTTCAATTTCTTATTCGTCGCGGTCTCAATGATCTCGCGCACTTTTTGTGTAGCTTCGTCCAGCAAATCTTTGTCAGGCGAACGCAAAACAATTTGCGTCATATATTTGTCCGACCCCATTTGCGGATAAGAGCCAATTTTGACCGTTGGGTAAGAGTTTTGCAATGCCGCAAGACCAGAAGAAAGCGAACTTTCCCCAACATGCGAGTCGCAAGAGGCCGTATATTGCTGAACTCCTGTATCAAGCTCGGGTGCAATGGCTTCGAGCATACCCTGCATGATCTTTGGCACGCCTGCCATCACAAACACATTGCCGATCTTGATTCCCGGCGCACCTGAAACGGTATTGGGAATCAATTCACCCCCCACAGGGATACGCGCCATGCGCAATCGCCCCTCATTCATGGGGTAATCAGTAAAGCGGTCTTGCATCATTTTGATCGCGCGATCATCGACTTTCAGCTCAACCCCAAATGCATCAGCAACCGCGTCGGCAGTGATGTCGTCGTGCGTTGGGCCAATGCCCCCTGTCGTAAAGACATAAGTGTAGCGCTCACGCAGCGCATTTACTGCCTCGACAATGTTTGAAATTTCATCAGAAACGATGCGCACTTCTGTGAGTTCGATCGACAAATCGGCACAAAAATCGGCAACAGTGCCGATGTTTTTGTCCTTTGTGCGGCCGGACAATATCTCGTCGCCGATCACAATCATTCCAGCTGTTACACGATTTGCTTGAACTTCTTTTGTCATTCGCTCACCTTACCCTAGTTCCTTTTTGATGGCTGAGCATCAACTCAAATGCAAGCCATTTCCCCTTGCGCACAACGGAGATAAGTGTGGATCTGCCCCAACCTATGGTCAAAGCAACGCTCATCAAACGCTATAAGAGGTTTCTTGCAGACGTTACGCTGGAAAACGGCGAAGTGATCACCGCCCATTGTGCTAATCCCGGCGCCATGCTTGGGCTTAATAAACCTGGGCTGCCCGTTTATCTATCAAAATCAGACAACCCTAAACGCAAACTCAAATACTCATTAGAACTGGTGGAATTGCCCACCGGCCCTGTTGGTATCAACACCAACAACCCAAACAAGATTGTCAAAGAAGCATTGGCCAGTAAATCCATTGAAGAATTTACTGGCATCGAAGATTTTCGCGCGGAAGTGAAATATGGCGAAAACTCTCGAATAGACTTTTTACTCAACACAGAGGCAGAGCGAAAAACCTTCCTTGAGGTGAAGAATGTCCATTTGAGCCGCGGCAATGGCTTAGCGGAATTTCCAGATTGCGAAACGGAACGCGGCGTCAAACATTTGCGCGAGCTTGGCAATATGGTGCAAGACGGTCACCGCGCAGTTGCGTTTTATCTAGTGCAGCGCACCGATTGCGCCTCCTTGTCATTCGCGCAAGATCTCGCACCGAAATATTTCACAGCAGTTGAGCAAGCGGCAAAAGCAGGTGTTGAATTTTTGTGCTATGACTGTCACATAGACACAAATGAGATTATTGTCGGTAAGCGACTGCCCGTGGCCCTGCCCGGCATGTAGCGCCGAAACCAAACTGAGAGCATTGATGGTCACCTACGCAAGCGCCAAACCAGATCAAAAACGCACCCCTGGCATTATCCCTCTGCACGGTGAAG
>CAJXLH010000182.1 GCA_913055925.1 uncultured Maritalea sp.
TGCGACCAATCATTCGGGTCGTCATTATTGTTTGGTGAAAGGCCAATGATATCTCCGTCCGTTGAGCAACCAAGACCGAGCACAGTGCGGTTTGCGTAAGAGAAGTATGCGGTAACCTGATTGATTTCGAGGATTTCACCATCGTCGTAACCGTGCGCACGCAGCGCTTCCACGTCGGCTTCGATCATGTTGCCTGCATCAACGGTTAGTTTTTTGGCATAGGTGAGGGCGGCCAGCTCTTTCGCGGTGACTGGTGCTTTGGAGACATCACCATCTATGATTGCGGCGCGTATGGCCTGCGCGCGATCTTTATCACCTAAATTGCGCTCCATGCCGACATAATGATGTTCAAAACAATAATTGCATTTATTGAGATAAGAAACATAGGTGCCTATCGCTTCTAGGAACCACTTCTCAATAGTGTTGTTGGCGTGATGGAGCACATATTTATATATCGCCATATGCCCTTCCATCGTGTGCGGGCGTAGCGAATGCATCATCATAATATTATCGACATTGTTGTTTGGGCCGGTAACGCGTTGGTAAAGCTGCTTTAGTCGGCCGGTTGCGTCTTCAAAGCTGACGGTTTTGATCCAAGACATGTTGATCCCCCTTATTGTTTTTCTGAACGATTTCATGATTTCAGCTCAATTGCAATCTTGTCTGACAAAGTTGTCTGTCGGGGCGAATTTCTCTATGTTGGACTTTTGATGTGAGGAAAAAACCAATAAAATATCTGCGGGGTATTTGGGGGTAAGTATGGCAGGATCAAATGTCGACACCGTTGTCGATGCGATTACTGAGGCTGTGCGAAATGGCCGTTTGGTGCCAGGCACACGGCTTGTTGAGGCGGATTACACTCACGATTTTGGGTTTTCACGTAGCACTGTCCGAGAAGCTTTTCAGCGACTCATTTCGACAGGGCTTTTGACATTTGAACGACATCGCGGGGTCTCTGTTTGTAAGTTAACCCGCAAACAGGCAGTTGACATTTATCGCGTGCGGGCCAACCTTGAAGGTTTGGCCGCAAGGCTCGCCACCGAGCAAATCAAACGAGCGCCAGAGATATGCTTGGAGTTACAGCAAAAGCTCGATGATGCGGTGGAGAAAAGTGATTTGCCGCTTTTCTCGCAACTCAATACAGAGTTTCACGCGCTCATCGCTAAAGCGGCGGACAATGAATATTTGCTACAAGCGATCCAGCAATTTGAAACTTCAATATTCTGGCTGCAGTTCCGTGTGTTGGTGGGCCAAAATGCGGTTTTCACCACCAATGATGACCACCGGCTGATCGTTGATGCGATGGTTGCCGGTGATGCGAAACGCGCAGAGCGGGCGATGGTCGATCATATCATGAAGGCCAGCAAGCTCGTGCAAGAATTAGACGACGACTATTTCAAAATAGACAAGTAGGTGGTCTCCACCGTCGTAAGGCGGATGAGTTCAAACTGTCACGCTTGACTTTTGTTTGGGTGTTGATAAATTGTCTGACAATCTAATCAGACAAAATGGAGGGGGAAGTGGTTTCTAGCCAGTTTGGTGAAGATTTTCAGGCCATCGACTTGCCCGATTACAGGGAAAAACCGCTAGCTGAAATGCGCGCTGCCGCGGACGCATTTTACGAAAACATTCGCAAAAGGCATACTGTGCGTGAATTTTCGGATCGTCCGGTGCCGCGCGACATAATAGAGAAATGCATCCTAGCAGCGGGGACTGCGCCAAATGGTGCGAACCATCAGCCATGGCATTTTTCCGCGATTTCCAATCCGGAAATGAAGTCAAAAATCCGCGTCGCTGCAGAGGAGGAAGAGCGCACCTTTTATGAGGGGCGGGCAGGTGAAGAATGGCTGGAAGCGTTAAAGCCGATTGGTACAGATGCTGATAAACCGTTTTTAGAAACTGCGCCTTGGTTGATCGCGATTTTCGGACAACGTCGCTCGGTGGGCGTCGATGGTAAGAATTACAAAAACTACTATGTGCCTGAATCAGTTTCGATCGCGACAGGGTTTTTACTTATGGCCCTGCATGAGGCAGGGCTTGCGACGCTTACACACACGCCCAACCCGATGGGTTTCCTCACTGAGATTTGCGAGCGCCCCAAAACGGACAAGCCCTACATATTGCTAGTCGCCGGCTATCCGGCGGCGGATGCTAAAATTCCAATGCACGCGACCCAGAAAAAACCTCTCCCAGCAATATCAACCTTTTTCGAATAGGGTTGATGTGCTGAAAAGGCCAGCGCTGGACCGCTGGCCTTTTTCCCAAAGCTACATATTTGAGAATTTTTGGACCATAAAGTCGATGAAAACGCGTGTTTTTAGCGCGAGGCGTCGACGGTGCGGATAGAGCACATAAAGCGGTGTCATTTCCTCCGCGATGCCAGGCAACAACACCTTTAGGCGGCCATTTTCGATTGCATCGCCGATAATAAAGTTTGGCAAATAGGCTGCGCCAACACCAGCTTCGGCAAGTCGCAGCATGGCGTCGCCATTGTTGGATCTTGCACGTTCACTTTCATTGTTACCGCGGGTTGTTTGCCAGGGCGGGGCGGTCGTGCGCAAGCTATATGCGATCGTGGGCCAGTTTTTCAGTTCTTCTACCGTTTTGGGCTCGCCGCCCATTTGTTTAATCAAAGAAGGTGCAGCCGCAAGTTGATGTTTAGTTTCTGCAAACTTGCGCACAATAAGAGAGTCTGAGCCTGTCGCGCCAATGCGGATCGCTAAATCCATGCCTTGTTCGACAATGTCGACAAACCGATCCGTCATTTGAATGTCGACTTGAACCTTGGGATATTGCTCCATGAATTCAGGCAGCACAGGCGTAATGTGTTGCGTGCCAAAGCTCATTGGAGAGCTGATACGCAAAAGGCCCTGCGGCTCTAAGCTCTTTTCCGCAAACCGGCTTTCAATTTCGGCATTTTGTTCAAGGATCGCGCGGCAATGTTCTAAATACTCAGTGCCAGCTTCGGTTAGCGATACTTTACGGGTCGTTCGATTAAGAAGACGGACATCTAGGCGTTCTTCAAGCAAACTTAGTGTGCGAGACACAATCGCTTTGGAACAGCCCAGCTTATCAGCGGCGGCCGTTATGCCATTATTCTCAGCAACTGCGACAAAAGTCTGCATAGCATTGAGCATATCCATCTTTCTATCCTTTCAAACAAACCTCCGCTTTTTTTTGTATTATCCCTACATTTTTGAACGATCGTCAATTAAGTAATTTGACTGAGGGTTCACGCGCTAAAAATTTTATTAAGTTTTTATAATGATTTGCGCGATTCAGTTTTTGTCGTTGTTAAAATGTTCGGCGTCATTAGCACCTGATATACGTAAAATCCAGTAGTTTTGTGGAATTTGTCTATCACCTTGTGGGAGATATACAATTCTACGTAGAAAAGGACGTTTAGGTTCAACCTAAACGCCCCTCACGAAACTGTGATGTTGAATTTGAACTGTTTTCGAAAACTAGTTCAAAAATTCATCCGCAGGCACATAGTCGTAGCCCAAATCTACGGCGACAGGCTCACAAGTTACCTTGCCTTCACACACATTGAGACCATTTTTCAAGTGTGAGTCGTCTTTCAACGCCTTTTTCCAGCCTTTGTTTGCAATCTGCACACAATGGTGAAGAGTGGCGTTGTTTAGGGCATATGTTGATGTGCGTGCAACAGCGCCTGGCATGTTGGCCACACAATAATGCACTACATCGTCGATGATGTATGTTGGCTCTGCATGGGTCGTTGCTTTTGATGTTTCAAAGCAACCGCCTTGGTCAATGGCAACATCGACCAACACAGCGCCGGGTTGCATGGTTTTCAACATGTCGCGGCTAACCAGTTTTGGAGCAGCTGCACCCGGAACAAGGACCGCGCCTACAACCAAATCGGCTTCAGCAACATATTCTGCCAAAGCAGCTTTTGTAGAGTAGACAACTTTAGCGCTTGCTTCGAAGTGGTTTGAAAGCTTTTCCAAAACAGCTGGGTTGCGGTCTAGGATTGTAACATCAGCGTGCATGCCTACAGCCATTTGCGCTGCGTTGAAGCCTACGACGCCGCCGCCGATTACCACAACTTTCGCGGGTGCTACGCCCGGCACGCCGCCCATCAAAACGCCGCGTCCGCCATGTGCTTTTTCAAGAGCCGTCGCGCCAGCTTGCACTGACATGCGTCCAGCCACTTGGCTCATTGGTTTTAGAAGCGGCAATCCGCCTTGGTTGTCAGTTACAGTTTCGTAGGCAATGCAAACCGCACCGCTGTCGACCAAGTCTTTGGTTTGTTCTGGATCGGGTGCCAGGTGCAAATATGTGTAAAGGATCTGGCCTGGCTTAAGCATTGCGCGCTCAACAGCCTGAGGTTCTTTCACTTTCACGATCATGTCAGCGCGGGCGAAGATTTCTTCCGGCGTATCAACAATGCTTGCGCCGGCTTCAATGTATTGGTCGTTGGTAAAACCAATCGCCGCACCACCGTTATTTTCGATAATAACGTCGTGACCATTTTCTACGTATTCGCGCACTGCCGCAGGGGTTAAGCCAATACGATACTCGTGGTTTTTAATTTCCTTAGGTACACCAATCAGCATTTCACAGCCTCTAAATTGTTAGTGGTTAGAACATCAAAATTTGCGGCAAATTATAGACGCAAAAGGCAGTGTATGACGTACTTTTTTTAGGTGCCTTTTTAGTATAAAGTGATACATACAAAGCCATCAGCAGAATAAAATCATGTTTATTGCCGAAGAACCCGCAGAAATCACTATTGACAGAATCGACCGGAAGATCTTAAGAATTTTGCAGGACGATGGCCGCATCTCCAATGTGGCGCTGGCCAAACGCGTCGGTCTGAGCGCAACCGCTTGTCTGGAGCGGGTTCGCAAGCTGGAACGAGAGGGCGTTATTGAAAGTTATCACGCCAAAATCAACCCCGCCAAACTGGGCGCCAACCTGATGGTATTTGTCGAAATCACCTTAACCCGTACTTCCGCCGATGCCTTTGCCGAATTCAGCGAAGCGGCCCGTAAAACCGACGAAATTCTGGAGTGTCACTTAGTGGCCGGTGATTTTGACTTTTTGATCAAGGCGCGGGTACCGGACATGCGTGCCTACCGCAAACTGCTCGGCGAAACCTTATTGATGATGCCGGGGGTGGATGAATCGCGCACCTACGTGGTGATGGAAGAGGTCAAACAAGAAAATAAAGTATTAGTAAAGGGCTAACATTCAGCGTCAGTTTCGCTACAATCAATGCGTTAGCCGGATATAACGATAAAAACAGGACACACGATACGCGCAATGACAGGTGTACAACGATTACTTGAAGCAGGGTTACTGATCAGCGGAGCGCTGGCGATTTTTATTTTCTTGTCGCTGGTAAGCTTTAATCCGGCCGACCCCAGTTGGTCGCAAACAGGCTTTGAGGGCGCCATCCATAACGCCGGTGGTGCCGTTGGCGCGTGGACGGCGGACGTGTTGCTGTTTACCTTCGGCTTTGTTGCTTACCTTATTCCGTTTGCCTTTGCCGGGCTGGGCTATCTGCTGTTCCGTCAGACCCACCGTCTGCTGGAACTGGATTACCTCGCGGTGAGCCTGCGGCTGGTGGGGGCGTTACTCACACTGATTGGCGCGTCGGCGCTATCATCGATTAATTTTGACGACATTTATTACTTCTCAGCCGGTGGCATCTTCGGCGACGTCATCGCATCATCGTTGTTGCCGTATCTGAACTTTGTCGGCTCAACCTTGTTGTTGCTGACCTTTCTGGCAACCGGGCTGACTCTGGTTACCGGCATCAGTTGGTTACAGGTGGCGGATAAGCTGGGTGAGTGGAGCATCAACGGTGTATTGTGGCTGGTTGAAAAAATCCGTACCACCTGGACTCAGCGCGGCGACAGCGAGCCGCAA
>CAJXLH010000183.1 GCA_913055925.1 uncultured Maritalea sp.
CCAAACCTCAAAAAAGGCGAGGGTCGTTCTTACGCGCGGCAAAGAAAGCATTTCAGTAGCTTCCGACACACGCATTCGTATTTCTGATAAGAATGGCAAGAAACGTACTGTTGTTTCACAAGATTTCGGTGAAATTACCGTGGATGTTGAAAAACGCAACGTTCAGCACTTTGAAGTGCGCGCGCCGTTGTTGGCAGCGGTTGTGAAAGGCACGAAGTTTACAGTTAGCGCTCGCGGCAGTGCGGCATCGATAAAAGTTCAGCGCGGGCGCGTTGAAGCACGTGACAATAAGGCTGGCATGAAGGTTGACGTTAAGCCGAACCAAGAGGTCGAGATCGATCGCAAGGATAAGCCAGTTTTGACCGTTGAGGGACGCGGCAAGAAAGAGCCGATCCGTTCAACAAGCAATGGCAAAGTGCTTAGCGTTAAACAAATCGTTCAAAAAGCCGCCAAAGCGCACCCAAAGACACCTTTGAAGCTTGAAAAGGCGCAGGAAGTAGCGGCGCAGCAAGGGCAAAAGCTTTCAAAATCTGATGTGGTTGTTGTGGCAAAGGCTGAGCTGAAGGCAGCAAAAAAATCTGGCAATGCTGCCGCGGTTATTGCGGCCCAAGCTAGCGTTGCTGTAGCAACAAATGCGCCTGCGCCTACAACAAGCGTTAAAGACGTAAAAGCAGCAGCGAAGGCGGCAGAAGCTCAAGCAAAGGCCGAGAAGAAGGCAGCTGAAGAAGCACTTAAGGAAGCCAAGAAGTCTGGCGATACAACGGCCATTGAAGCGGCAAAAGAGGCTGTGCAAGAAGCCAAAGAGAACGAAAAAGAAGTCAAAGAAGAAAACAAAGAGGCAGAGCAAGCTGCGAAAGACGCCGAAAAAGAGGCGAAAGAAGCGGCCAAGGAAGCGGAAAAGGCCTTAAAAGAAGCCGAGAAAAACACCAATTCTTCTTCATCCAACAGTGGAATTTCCAGTGGCAATAGCAGCAACAGCAACGCTGGTGGCAACGGAAACTCCGGTGGCGTAATTGACACAGTGAGCGATGCCGTCGACGGTCTTCTCGGAAACGGAAACGGAAACGGAAACGGAAACGGAAACGGAAACGGAAACGGAAACGGAAACGGAAACGGAAACGGTAACGGCAAAAAGTAGTCCTTTCGCTCATCACCAAAAACGCAATTCGCATTAAGAGCGCCGTAACGCATTTGCTGCATTATGGCGCTCTAAGTGTTTTTGCGTTCAGAGTTCAATTTAAAACACATGCGACCGGGCTTGAAAAAATTTGCTGGAATGTTTGTGCTCGGCGTTGCCGCGTATCTTGCCAGCCAGCTTGGTTTCTTCCGCAACATTGACGGCGCGATGCAAGAATGGCGCTTTGCTCAACATCAAATTGAGCCAAGCGGTGAAGTTGTGTTTGTCGATATCGACGCACGCTCTCTTAATGAAATGGGCAAATGGCCATGGCCGCGCTGGGTACATGCCAGCATTTTGGATAAGCTTGTTGAATTGGGCGCGTTTGATATCGCGTTTGACGTCGATTTTTCATCGCATTCAGCGCCTGCAGCCGATCAAGAATTTGCAGACGCATTGGAACGGGCGGGCGGATTTACCTATCTTGCGGCCCTTCAACAGGTTGGCATTGGCACGAACGGTCAAGCCGAGTTGATCACCAACATTCCATTGCCCAAGTTTCGCGAACATGCGGAACTGGTGCTTGTAAACGTGGAGCCTGGCGTAAATGGCCAGGTTTGGGAGTTCCCAAAATTTGGATATAGCAACGACGATGTGTTGCCTTCTTTGCCGACGGCCTTGGCGCCGAAGGAAGAGACTAACCGAGACAACTATTTTTACATCAACTACTCGATTGATGCGAACAAGATTGAGCGCATTTCAGTTATTGACCTTTTGAACGACAATGTTGATGAAAGTCGGATTCTCGATAAGAAGGTTATCGTCGGCGCGTCGGCGCTCGAACTCGGCGACACGCTGACGGTGCCAAGCTATGGCCGAATTGCTGGCCCGCTTGTTCAGGCGCTTGCAACCGAAACGCGGTTGCTCAATCAAGAATTGTTTGAATTTTCGCCGTTTTTGCCTTGGGCATTGTTCCTACTCACATGTGTCATGTTGGTACGGATTAAACGCGCCAACGTTTTGCTGATCGGGGCATTGCTCGCAGGCGTTGCTATGATGGTCGAAACCGTCGCGCTCTACCTGCAATCAAACTACAATTTGTTGCAGCCGACATTTTGGTTCCATGTCGGTTTGGCTTTTACATTTTTGCTCAAGATATTTGATGCGATGGATCTGCAAAAACTTGTTATGCGTCAGGCTTCTGGCCAGGCAAGCCGAATGCAAGCGATCCTTGATCGTGTAGTCACCGACAACTTTGATGGTGTTGTCATTATCGACAGTAACCGCAAAATCCTTGCAGCCAGCGTACCGGCAGAACAAATGCTGAGTATGCGGGAGCATCTGGTTGGTGCGTCTTGCTCGGTGATGCCGGAACGGATCCTGCAAGAAGTCAATCAAGCCTTTCACACGGCGGAGCAATATCGCGAAAATCCCAAAACGCCTAAGACCTACATCTTGCGCAAGGACGATAAAGGCGAACCGGAGCTGGTTATCGAATTCACTGTTGCTGTTTCAACGGTTCGTCAGCTTTCTGAGGATGGCAAACGCGAAGTTGATGATTTTGTTGCCTGTCTAACGTTCCGCGAGATTACACACCGCTATTTGCACCAAAAGCAAATGGATTATCTTGCCAATCATGACGTGCTCACCGGTGCATTTACACGGACGCGACTTGAGAATGAGATTGCGTCATTTGTTGAGCTGGGTGGTGACCAACCAAATACGATGACGGTCATCTTGTTGGATTTGGACCGATTTAAAAACGTCAACGAAACACTTGGGCACGCGGCGGGTGATGAATTGTTGCGCGAAGTCGCAAATCGTTTGAATGCGACAGGTCTTTATGCTGTCTCCCGCTTGGGTGCCGACCGATTTGCCGCGCTTCGTCCGGGCGAAATGAGCTATGAAGAGATCGACGTTTTCGCTGAGGATTTGATCTCGCATATCGTTAAGCCATACGAACTTGAAGATCACCGCGCCTTGATCGGTGTGTCGATTGGCATGACTGACACCAACAATTCAGGGTTCGGCGCGAAAGAACTGATCTCGCAAGCCGATATGGCTTTGTCTGAAGCAAAGGATATTCCGGGTAACTCGTACTTCTTGTTCAAACAGGAACTGAACGAACGCATATCTGACAGGCAACGCATCGAAATGGCGCTTACAGATGCCGTCAAAAAAGACCAGCTTTATGTGCAATACCAACCGCAGGTCGATCTCGCGACAGGTAAATGCATTGGGTCTGAGGCGTTGGTGCGCTGGAAGCATCCGGAAATGGGCACTGTACGCCCAGACCGTTTTATTTCCGTAGCGGAAGACAGTGGCATGATCATCGAGATTGGACGCTGGGTGCTTGAACAAGCCTGTATGGACGCCATGCAGTGGCCCGAGCCGGGCAAAATTGCGGTGAATGTGAGTGCGGTTCAATTCGAATATGGTGATGTGGTTCAAGCTATCCGCGACGCGCTTGAAAAGTCGAATCTGCCGGTTGAGCGGTTGGACATTGAGATCACCGAAAGTGTTTTTGTGACCAAGCAAGACAAATTCATCGAAACGCTCAATCAAATTGTTGATATGGGCGTTGGCGTCGCGCTTGATGATTTCGGCACTGGATATTCATCCCTCAGCTATTTGAGCCAACTGCCTGTCGACAAAGTAAAAATCGATCAAAGCTTTGTGCGAAATTTGCCCAATGACGAGCAGTCTATGGCCATTGTTCAGTCAGTTCTCTCGCTTTCATCCGCTATGGATAAGCGCGTGGTAGCGGAAGGGATCGAAACTGAAGACCAAGCATGGGTCCTTCGCTTGGCAGGCTGCGGCATTGGCCAGGGCTTCTTGTTCGGCCGACCACAATCACACGAGGATTTCTGCAAATTCCTCAAATATAATGAGTGTGAAAAGTTCCTTGAACGCAAACAAGCAAGCTAGCTGCCGCTGGATTGCCATTATTCTTTGCAAGAATCCCCTTTCAATTTTCAAACTTTAGGACGCAGTTTATGCGCTTTGTTTTTGCGGCACTCACATCCATCCTGCTTTTCTTGACGATACTTTCTGCAAGTCACGCGCAAAGCGTTCGCGAAATGGCGGGCCAAATGGTGATGATTGGTTTTCAGCACAAATCCGCGAATGCCGACGCGCACAAAAAGCTTCTTTCGCTTGTGAAAAGTGGGCAAGTGGGCGGCGTGATGTATCTCAAATACAATGTGGCGAGCCTAAAAGCCGTTTCTGGTATGAACGCCAGTTTACAAAAGGCAGCGCCGCGCGGCGCGCCGTTGCTGATCGCCATTGATCAGGAAGGCGGCGTGGTTGAGCGTTTGACGAGTGCCGTCGGCTTTAAAGAGATACCAAAGGCGCGCGACGTTGCGCTCAATATGAATAAGGACAGCGCTTTAGCGCTTTATTCAGACCTAGGGCAGCGCATGGCTAAGCTTGGCTTTAACGTCAATTTTGGGCCGGTTGTGGATTTGATCGTTAATCAGCAAAATCCGATCATCGCGAAATATGGCCGTTCATTTTCTTCGAAATCCGACATTGTCACCAAATTCGCAATTAGCTTTATCGATGGTCATAACCGCGCAGGTATGCTGACGTCGCTTAAGCATTTCCCAGGCCATGGTTCTAGCAAGGCAGATTCTCATCTTGGGTTTGTAGACATCTCCAACACGTGGGTTGAAAAAGAGTACGAGCCGTTTCAGGCGCTTATTACAGCGGGCAAGGCAGACATGATCATGGCAGGACATTTGTTTCACAAAGGCTATCAACGCCAAGGCGAGCCACAAGTGCCAGCAAGCTTGTCGCCGGTGGCCTTAACCACCGTGTTGCGCGAGGGGATGGGGTTTGATGGCGTTGTGATTTCCGACGATATGGAGATGGGCGCGATCACCAAGCATTATGGCTTTGAAGAAGCGATTATTCGTGCTGTGAACGCGGGAAACGACATTCTTCTTTATTCAAACACCGTCAAACCTAGCCTCAATCTTCCGGCTAAAGTTCTGGATGTTCTGGAGGCAGAAGCAGCCCGTGATCCGGCGTTTCGTGCGCGTATTGAGCAAAGCTACAATCGCATCATTCGCATGAAACAACGGCTGAATTGATTGTCGGCATCATTGAAGTTTTGCCTAGGCGAAAACATATATATACACTGTCACAAAACTGAGTTCTGAATCGGTGTATTTAGACAATTAAACGCAATAGGTGAGCGCCAAATGAACCATCAAGAACAGACAAAGCATGTGAAAGCCTTGTTTATTTCTGACGTGCATTTGGGCATGAAAAATATTCGCGTCGAGCAATTGCTCGATTTTATGCGGGTGTATGACGCTGAGACCATCTATCTGGTCGGCGACATTATCGATGGTTGGCGTTTGCAAAAGACATGGCGCTGGCCGTCCACTTATAATTTGCTGTTGCAAAAGCTGCTCCGTAAAGCACGCAAAGGCGCGCGGATCGTTTATTTGCCGGGCAACCATGATGAGTTTTTGCGCGGTTATCTCGGGACGCATTTTGGCGACATTGAAATTGTCGATCGCGCCATTCACCATGCGGCGGACGGTAAGCGGTATTTGGTTATTCACGGTGACCAGTTTGACGTGGTTGTCCGTCACGCAAAGTGGCTCGCCCACCTTGGCGATTGGGCTTACAACGCGGCGCTGCGCGTCAATATCGGCGTAAATTATGTGCGCCGCAAGCTTGGGTTTGGGTACTGGTCATTGTCGGCCTGGGCTAAAAACAAGGTCAAAAACGCTGTAAGTTTTATCGGGCGCTATGAAGAAGCTTTGG
>CAJXLH010000184.1 GCA_913055925.1 uncultured Maritalea sp.
GTTTAGAACAAAATTGGATACCCGTCAATGACGACCGCCTGTTATTGCGACCAGGTTGAGGCAGAAGGCGAAGTGAGAAATTCAAGTGAGCACGCCGTGCATACACTCCAGGCAATGACTTAGCTTGCTGGTTTTGCAATTTGCGCAATATCTGCACATAGGGGGGTTGATTTATTAATTCGGCGTTGGCGTCACCTCAAATTTTAACAGGTCGCCAACCAAACTCTCTATCTCCAGCCGCAGATTATTTCGTACGGCTTTCCTAACAAATACCAACGTGAAGATTTGCAATCGACGGTTAGCGAATTAACGCCTTCCACAGAAGTAATCCGTCTCACAAGAACTGAAAAATGTCGCCAAATTCGGCACAGTCCATCTTGTCAAAGAACCGGCAGCGGGTTGGTTGTCGTCTACGCTGATACATTCAAGAGTTTCGGCTACCCAAGCTTGCTTTACGTCCTTCAGCAGCACTATAGCCGCAAGAGTTTCTTATAGCGAAGTAGGTGGCGCTTCATCGCGTTTTTTGCGCCCTCTACATCTCTTGCCTCGATTGCTCGAAGCACAGCCTCATGGTCCAGTAGCGGCAATTCTGCATATTGTTGCAGATCAGCTTTATCTTCCATTGCTCGCATTAATGGTGAACGAAGACCTTTCCACAAGAACCGTGCGATCGCTGTGTTTAGCGCGTTTTTTGAGCACCCCGCGATAGCACGGTGAAATTGACCGTCAGCGTCATTTGCAAAACTATCGCTTCGCACAATCTTCGTCTCAAAATCTTGCCAACCGAGTTTTACCGCCTCGCGCATCAGCTCTAAATCAGCCTCTTGCGCCTGTAACGCAGCTATGCCGGCAAGCTCCACCTCGAAGACTAGTCTTGTGTCAATGATTTCCCTTGCCGAATGCCCCATGTCAAACAACAATTCAAGATCGTAAGCCGATTGAGGCGTCGAGCGAATATATGAACCAGAACCACCTTTAATTTCCACAAGGCCTTGGATCTCTAGCGCAATCAATGCTTCTCGCACCGTTGGGCGAGAGACTTCAAGCGATTCCGCTAACTTCCGTTCGGTGGGCAGTTTTGAATCTACAGGAAACTCGCCATCATGGATACGTTGCGCGATCTGCGCAGCAACCTTTTGGTAAAGTCGATCAGAATCCTGTGTATTCAGCATAGCAAGTTCATATGTTCATTTGCGGACGAAATCAAATGCGTAGTTCTGAGGAAGCATCAAATACAGCGCAATTGTCCAGATCCATCAATAGCTTTTGCTTGCTGCCGATGGCTGGCATACGGGCGGACTTATAGCGACAACGTAGTGTTTCCCCCTCAAAGTCAAATCCAACATTTGTGTCGCCTCCTGTTAACTCGCGCGCGCTGACCTTCAGCTCGAGCGCAAAACTGTTGGCACTTGGGGTAATTGTTTCGGCTTCGTAGATATCCTCGGGCCGGATTCCTAGAACAATCTCCTGGCCCGGTTTGGGTTCGTGCTCGAAGCTGTAAGCGGTTAGTGGTATATGAGTGTCTCCCACTTTAATACCCTGTATGTCGCCCACAGATGTAAACTCACCATTGAAAAAATTCATCTTCGTTTGACCAACAAAAGCCGCAACAAACAAGTTTTCTGGACGATGATAGATTTCAAATGGCGTGCCGAATTGCTGCACCCTACCCTGATCCAACACTGCAACTTTGGTGGCCATTGACATCGCTTCAATTTGATCATGTGTGACAAGAACAAATGTAGCGCCCAACTCTCTGTGCAGGTCTCTTAGTTCACTGCGCATCTTATTGCGTAGCTTTGCGTCTAAGTTGGACATTGGTTCGTCTAACAAGAAAATTGCTGGATTGCGAACCAGCGCGCGGCCAATTGCGACGCGTTGTCTTTGTCCACCAGACAGTTGACCTGGTTTCCGGTCCAAAAGCTCTGAAATGTGCAAAAGCTCCGCCACGCGGTGAACAGCTTCTTTACGCTCTGCCTTCGGCACACCCTGGCATTCCAGTGCAAAACTGATATTTCGCTCGACCTTCATCGTGGGATACAAAGCGTAACTTTGAAACACCATTGCTACGTTGCGGTCACTTGCGTCAACTTCATTGACGCGAACACCATTGATTTTGAGTTCACCACCGCTGACGTCCTCTAAACCTGCGATACAATTCAGCAAGGTTGACTTCCCACAACCGCTTGCGCCCAAAAGCACGAGAAAATCACCTTCCTCGATGGTTATATTGATGTCGCTCAGGACATTAACCGCACCAAAAGACTTTGAGATATTGTTGAGTTCTAATGACATTGCAAACTAACCCTTTACTGCGCCTTGGGTAAGGCCGCGCACGAAGAACCGTCCAGCCACCAAAAACAGCAACAAGGTCGGCAAGGCAGAAATCATCACAGCAGCGATGTTTAAGTTGTATTCTTTCACGCCATAGGACGATGAGACGATGTTTTGGACAGCAGCCATGATCGGTTTTTTGCCCGTTTCACCAAACGTAAGTGCAAATAGAAAATCGTTGTAGACACCAGCGAAAACCAAAATCACGGAAACCATCAAAATTGAAGGTGATAGCGGCAAGATAATATTGAAGAATATCTTGAAAAATCCGGCACCGTCCATAATTGCGGCTTTGACCAACTCATCGGGAATGTTCACATAATAGTTGCGAAACAACATGGTTGTTAAAGGGATGCCGTAGACCGTGTGGATCAGAATGAGCCCCACCGTTGTGCCGAAAATATCGAGTTCACGCAGGGTAATGGCCAGCGGGATCAGAAAGAGCTGCAGTGGAATAAAGCTCCCGATCAACAATGCAGCAAACAAAAAATCGGCTGCTTTTGTGCGCCATTTTGCCATCACATAGCCATTTAGTGAGCCAAATAGGATCGCTAAAATTACAGATGGTACCGCGATCTCAAAGGTAGCTATGAAATATGGCTTAATCCCGGTGCACTCCATACCGGTGCAAGCCCCATCCCATGCTTTTTTCCAAGCATCAAGTGTCCATTCTGAGGGCAAAGCTATGATTGAAGAATTGCGAATTTCTGTCAGCGTTTTGAATGAAGCAACCAACATCACATATAATGGTGCGATGAAATACAGTGCCACAAGAAACAGAACCGCATATAAAAAGGCCGTTTTCAATGTCCGTTGTTTTAGCATCAGTCTTTCCTCCGGACTTCGAAAATGAGATATGGCAAGACAATCATGATCATCGTTGCCACCATGATCACAGCACCTGCGGCACCCTGACCAATTTTGCCTCGTTGGAAGAAATACTCAAAAACATAGCGAGCTGGCACGTCGGAGGCGAACCCTGGCCCGCCATTGGTAAGTGCAACCACGATGTCGAAACTCCGTACGACTTGGAATCCAAGAAGCATTACGGCGGTCAAAAGCGTGGTGCGTAGCTGTGGTAGAATAATGTTGAAATAGACACGCCAGGTCGGCACACGATCAATACGAGCTGCTTTCCAGATTTCTCCGTCAACAGATTTAATACCCGACAAAAACAGGATCATGATGAGACCTGTACCATGCCAAACGGCAGCAAATACAATAGTGAAAATTGCATAGTCTTGAGACGCGAGCCAGTTGAAGGCAAAATCTTCAAAACCTGAATCACGCATTATTTGCTGAACACCGCTTGTAGGGTTCAAAAGCCATTGCCACGCCAGACCTGTGACAACAAGCGATAGTGACATCGGATACAAATACAGTGTTCGAAAAATCGTCTCACCCACTGTCACTCGGTCCAACAATATAGCAAGAACAATTCCCATTATGACGCATGAGAATAGATAAAGCCCGCCAAAGATGAACATATTTCGGTAGGCAACCCACCACCTTGGGTCGTCAAATAGGGCCGCGAATTGCGCAAAGCCCACGACTTGGTGATTTGGCAAAAACGATGACTTGGTAAAGCTCAAAAATACGGTATAAGCGCCGAAACCCCATATAAAGTAGAGGGCGACTACTGCGCATGGCAAAAGCACAAGCCAAGCCATTGCCCAATTTTTGGAAATTCTTGTTTGCATCAATAGCACCCCGGGATTGTCTCTGGACACATTATGCCCAGAGACAGCTTGCTTTACTTCATCGCTGCGATCAGCGCGGCGTGACCTGCAGCTGCACTCATTTCGCTATTCCAATATGCAGTCACTGTGTCTTTCACCGCATTGCCAATATCTGCTTTTCGGCCATTCCAGTGGGTAACGGTTTGACGCACTTGCATCGCCGCGACAGCCTTTGCAGGGCAGCCCTCAAAATCTTCTTCTTTCGCGCCCTTAACAGCAGGCAATGTTCCTTTAGCTTTGGCGGCCGCAATTTGCGTGTCTTTATCCATCACAGCTTGTGCAAACAGCGCTTGGGCTTTTTTGTCATCTTCGCTATCGACAGCTATGAATTGGAAGCCGTCCGCCACCGCTGTTAGGCCATTTGACCAAGGTGTTACGCGGCAAGACCATTTTCCGCCTTCCGCTCCTAAGTCTGAGTATCCACCTGCGGCCCACGGCCCCATGAAGAAGTATGCGGCTTTGCCAGAAACCATTAACGTGTTCGTATCGTTCCAGCTACGGCCTGATTTCCCTTCGTCCGTGTACTGGCGCAAATTGCCCATTTGTTCAAACACTTTGAGCATAAGCGGGCTAGCAACTGCGCCTTCATCACCACTCATTACGGCATCGTAAAGCTCAGCGCCGCCTACACCAAGAATAATGTGATCGAACAAAATGGCTTCTTGCCACGACTGCCCGCCGACGGCGATTGGAATGAACCCTTTCTCTTGAAGAACTGGCAATGACGCTATGAAGTCATCAAACGTTTCAGGCGCATCAATGCCAGCGGATTTCAAGACTTCATTGTTGGTGTACATCCAGTTGATAACATCAAGAAATACAGGCGCCGCAACATAGTTGCCTTCATATTTGGCCACGGCTGGCAAACCAGGAGAGAGTTTTTCCTCCCAACCATCATTCGCCGCAACGTCATTCATGTTTTGCAACAATCCGCCTTCGGCAAACTCAAGCATCGTGCCGCCCAAAGTGCTCTGCAAAGCCATCGGCGGTTTGCCACCGATAATGCGGGTTTTTGTTGACGAGATGCTCTGCTCAGTATCCGGGAAAGTTGTTTCTTTCCATTCTCCTCCAAGCGCTTCGTATTTGTCGCGGAAAACCTTCATGGCAGCGACTTCGTTTTCGGCATTCCAGTTGTGCGAAACATCACTATCAGCCACAGCGGCGACGCTGGAAAGCATGACGGTGCTGATCGCAACTAACACACTTTTTTGTACAAATTTCATTGGTTCCTCCCAATTCGCCGGTTACCTCAAAATGAATATGTGTCTACCGGCACCGACATTCGTCAGCATGAACACATATTTTGCTTAGTCTTTACTCATCGCCGTCCTTGCGTCTTGCCCACCAACTGGCTACGACATCACGCGCAGATTGCATCTCCTCTTGAGTACCGATTGAAAATCTCAGTTCATTGGCTGTGCCGGTCACCGGCCGCGCCAAAATGCCGTTTCTTTGTAGTTCCTGATCTAACAGCGAGGCTTCATTGCCCCCTTCAGGAAACGTCAACAAAACAAAATTTGTTTGGCTTGGAACCGTGTTGATACCAAGCAACCTCATCTCCTCAGCAAACCATTCACGGGTTTCAACAATTTTGGCTGACGTAACGCGCAGATAGTTTTGGTCTTTTATGGCAGCAGTTGCCGCTGCAAGCGCTGGCGCATTCGTGTTGAAAGGCTTGCGCAGACGTGACACAGCATCTGCTATTTGGTTGGGTACAGCGGCCCAACCAATTCGCTGGCCTGCCAATCCATAAGCTTTTGAAAATGTGTGTGTGACGGCAACCCGTCCTGCAGGTAAAAATAGTG
>CAJXLH010000185.1 GCA_913055925.1 uncultured Maritalea sp.
TATGATCGGCGCCCGCCAGGGTTGGGTTGAGGCGAAGTATATCTTCACCCCATCACAGCCGCCAGCCAACCAAAACCTTGTTAAAGCACCCACAACGGACGGACGCATCGAAGTGTTCATCGTGCCGGGGATGGCGCAAAAAACACCTGCAGATGTGATGCGCGGTGAAGAAACGCAGATGGCTGGTTTCCTCGACAACATGCCTCATTTTGACGGCGTTATTTGCCTGCCGGGGACCCATTCAAAATGGGCGCGCGTTGAAAATGGTATCGTGCAAAACTTCGTCACCTTCATGACGGGCGAACTGTTTGGCTTGCTCTCTAAGCAATCCGTGCTGCGTCACTCTGTTGAAAGCGATGAATGGGACACCCAGTCATTTTTGTCTGGCGTAAAGGTTGCCATGCAGTCTCCTGAAACGGTGTCGCAAGAATTGTTTGCCATTCGGCCGCAATCTCTTCTGCATGCTGTACCCGCATCGGTTTCAAAGGCACGACTATCGGGACTTCTCATCGGTGCAGAATTGCGCGCAACCAAAGAGCTTTGGACCAACAACCATCTCAGCTTGATCGGCGACACAAAGCTTTGCGATCATTACAACATCGCGCTGGAACACTTCGGATGCCACGCAACGATAGCTGAAGGTGACATGATGACCCTTGCGGGTTTGCATGCGGTCGCTAGTCAAGTCATGGAGCAAGCTTCTTAAATGACGAGAAAAATCATCGCTATTTTGCGCGGCATCGAACCATCCGAAGCCGTTGAAATCACGCATGAAATCATCGAATCTGGTATCGAACTAATCGAGGTGCCGCTCAACTCGCCGGATGCGTTCTCGAGCATCAAGCAGATGCGTGAAGCATTTGACGGCACAGCGCAAATCGGCGCGGGTACCGTTTTGAGTTTAGAAGACGTCGCCGAGCTCAAAGCCGTCGACGGGCAATTTGTGGTCTCGCCGGATTGCAATCCTGATGTCATTAAAGAAACAAAAGCGCAAGGCATGGCATCATACCCTGGCGTTTTCACCGCAACCGAATGCTTTTCAGCCATTCGCGCTGGCGCTGATGGACTAAAACTGTTCCCGGCAAGCATAATGGGACCGAGCGGACTAAAGGCACTCAAAGCGGTCTTGCCAAAAGAAATGGATTGCTATGCAGTCGGCGGCGCGGGACCAGACAATTTTGACCAATGGCGTGCAGCAGGCGCTGACGGATTTGGTATCGGCACCGCGATATTCAAACCCGGCGATGATGCAAAAACAGTACGCGCAAAAGCGGATGCCATCGTCGCAGCATACGATGAGGCATTTGGCGATGCAGGTTGAGATTTTTGACGAGACGAAATGCGAACTAGGCGAGGGGCCTCTTTGGCACCCATTACGCAACGAATTGATCTGGTTTGACATACAATCGAAACGTTTGCTGAAACGTTCTGGAAATTCTCTAATGATTTCAGCGTTCGATCGAAACGTTTCGGCGGCTGGTTGGGTTGATCACGACCATTTGCTGGTCGCAGACGAATTTGGACTATTCAAATTCAATCTCGAAACGGAAGCGGAATCGCGCATTGTCGATATTGAAAAAGACAATCCAGTAACCCGCAGCAACGACGGTCGCGCGGATCCATTTGGCGGTTTTTGGATTGGCACAATGGGCAAAGAAGCTGAAGACCAAGCTGGCGCGATCTATCGCTACTATCGCGGCGAAGTGCGCCAACTATTTGATAATATTTCGATTTCCAACTCGATTTGCTTTTCGCCAGACAAAAGATTTGCCTTTTACACCGACACACCAACCAAAAAAATCATGCGTGTGGCGCTTGATCAACAGGACGGATGGCCCGTCGGTGGAAGTGAAGTTTTTGTCGATTTGACTGCAGACAGGCTAAATCCCGACGGCTCTGTAGTGGATGCTGACGGCAATCTTTGGAACGCACAATGGGGTGCAAATCGCGTTGCGAAATATGGTCGGGACGGTTCATTTGTTTCGGCAATTGACCTGCCTGCGAGCCAAATCACATGCCCCGCATTCGGCGGTGAGCAAGGCACAACGCTGTTTTTGACTTCCGCCGCAACGGGCCTCGACCCCGCTGAAGAAGACGGCGGTAAAACGTTCACTGTCCAAGTTGATGCAGTCGGCCAAAAAGAACATCAGGTAATCCTCTAATGAAAATCGAACGCGCCCTCGGCACCTGCTATTATCCCGAGCATTGGCCAAAAGAAATCTGGCGCGAAGACGCGCGCCGCATGGCCGAGCTTGGTTTGAAATGGGTGCGGATTGGCGAGTTTGCTTGGAGCCGCATTGAGCCTGAATTTGGCACGTTCGACTGGGATTGGCTGGACGAAGCCATTGAAATACTTGGTGAAGCAGGGCTAAAGGTTGTGCTTGGGACGCCAACCGCAACACCCCCACGATGGATGATCGACCGGCATCCGGACATGTTGGCCGTCGACGAAAATGGGAACCCGCGAAAGTTCGGATCGCGTCGACATTATTGTTTTTCGCACGAAGGCTACCGCGAAGAAAGCCGCAGGATCGTTGATCAGTTTGCCGCGCGCTACGGCAAAAATCCGCATGTCGCGGCTTGGCAAACTGATAACGAATATGGTTGCCACGACACCGTGATTTCATACTCGGACGTTGCGCGAAAAGCCTTTCAAATCTGGTGCTTAAACCGATATGGGACTGTCGAAAAGCTAAATGAGGCGTGGGGCAACATCTTCTGGTCGATGGAATATCGCGATTTCGCCGACATTGATTTTCCCAATTTGACAGTGACGGAGCCAAACCCTTCGCATGTTCTGGCTTTCAGGCGTTTCTCGTCTGAACAGGTAGTGAATTACAACAAGCTACAAGTCGACATTATTCGCGCTTATTCTGACAAGCCAATTGCTCATAACTATATGGGGCGCATAACAGAATTTGATCACTTCAAGGTCGGTGATGACCTGGAAATTGCAAGTTGGGATAGTTATCCGCTCGGGTTTCTTGAAGATCGTATTCCGGAAAGCGACAGCTTTAAACACGCGCATTCGCGCCAAGGTCACCCTGACTTTCAGGCCTTCCATCACGATATTTATCGTGCCGTTGGCAAAGGCCGTTGGTGGGTTATGGAGCAGCAGCCGGGACCAGTGAACTGGGCGCCTTACAATCCTGCGCCACTTCCAGGCATGGTGCGGCTTTGGACATGGGAGGCCTTCGCCCACGGCGCAGAAAACGTAATGTACTTCCGCTGGCGGCAAGCGCCTTTTGCGCAAGAGCAAATGCACTCCGGCATCTTGCGCCCCGATAGCGTTGAGGCGCCCGCATTTCACGAAGCTGAACAAGTCGCCAGGGAACTGCAATCGCTTTCCAGCGATCAAAATGTCGACGCGCCAATTGCATTGGTTTTCGACTATGAAAGCCAATGGGTGACAGACGCACAGCCGCAAGGTGAGGGCTGTCACTATTTTGATTTGGCGTTTGATTATTACTGCGCCGCGCGGCGTCTTGGACTTTCGGTTGATATTGTCCGAACGGATGCACGGGATCTAAGCGATTATAAAATCGTCCTGATTCCAGGATTGGTGACGATAAGTGATGCCATGAAGTCTGCGCTTGAGGCGTTTGACGGTGAAGTCATTGCCGGCCCACGCACAAATGCCAAGACGGCTGAGCTGTCGATCCCGCGTCCGCTGCCGCCGAATATGCCGGGATTGGACGCGACTATCGCCTATGTCGAAAGCCTCCGACCATCCGTTCAATTGCCGATCAAAGAGGGCGGGAACTTCATTCGCTGGCGTGAGCAGCTTGAAACGACCGCCGAGATAGTTGCGACGACTGAAGCCGGTGAGCCTGCGGCGGTGCGGTCGAGAAATATGACATATGTCGCGGGGTGGGGTGATCAGGCACTTTTGGTGCGTTTATTGAGTGAAACCTGCACCCGTATTGGCGTTGCAACAGAGCTGATGCCTGCAAGCGTACGTCGTCGCGACACCAAAAATCACCGTTTTTATTTTAACTATGGAAATGCCCAAACCAGCATCGGCGATATTGATCTCCCGCCGGCGGGTGTTGTTTGGAAAGAACAGTCTTCGACATAATGGTGATTGGACCTTTGTCGATAGTCTGCTAACTGTCGATAAAAAGGGACTGTCGGGGATCAAAAATGACGACGCAACAATCAAGCGAAGCAAATCCAATTCTGGCCGAATTTGTGCGCGGTAACATGGTCGAAAACCGTCATCGCGGCGCGTTTTGCCTTGTTGATGCCGAGGGCAATGTGGTCGCCCAAGCTGGCGATATCAACGCTGCGATTTTTCCGCGTTCCGCCATCAAGTCACTGCAAGCATTGGCGCTTTTCCAAAGCGGCGCAGTCGACAAATTTGGCCTTGATGACCGCGATCTCGCGCTTGCATGCGCTTCGCACCTCGGTGAAGAAGTGCACGTGGAAGGTGTAACAAGGTTCCTCAATAAAATCGGTATGACCGCCGACGATCTCGAATGCGGCGCTCACCCACCTTTCAGCCCTGCTGCGCGGAAAGAAATGCGCAGCAAAGGCAATGCGCCAACGACGTTACATAACAACTGTTCTGGCAAGCATTCGGGTATGCTCGCTGTCGCTAAGGCGATTGGTGCGGACCCAATGGGCTATATTGAAAAAGACCATCCTGTGCAGGTTTTGGTGCGCGAATGCGTTGAGCGGGTGCTTGGCGTAACACTGACACCTGATCAATGCGGACGCGATGGCTGTTCAATCCCAACCTGGGGCGCGCCGTTGGTCAACTTTGCTTCAGCTTTTGCGAAGCTATCGGCTGGCTCAAACCAACTCAGCGCCATCGATGCGCGCGCTGGCGAGAGACTATTTGCCGCCGCAGCCAGCAATGCCGAGTTAGTATCAGGAACCGGTGGTTTCGACACCGACGCTATGAACGCCTTTGCTGGACAGCTGATGGTCAAAATCGGCGCAGATGGCGTGTTTTGCGGCGCGATCCGCGGCCGTAACCTCGGCTTTGCGTTGAAATGTGATGACGGCAACAAAGATGCGTCCGAAGCAATGGTCGCGGCACTCATCAAAAATGCAACGCCAACCAATGACGCGCAAAACACGGCACTAGACGCGCGGCTTCACAAGACCGCAAAGAACTGGCGCGGATTTGAGGTTGGTCACCACCAAGCGAGTAAGATCTGGGCGCAGTATTTCTGAGCTCTAACTTACGAAATTGCCTGATACTTGAACAAGCGGATATTTGTCGGCGTTGGCCTGCAAGTCTGTTTCGACGATGTCGTCCCATTTGCCAGCGACGATTGCGGATTTTCGCACACGCCTGAGCAGGTTGTTTTTTACCTGCACGGCGCCTGCGCCGTCCGCGACAGAAACGTAAACCCCCGTATCAACATCAGTGACCACATTGCCGGTTATGCTAACGTTGCGCAAATACGGCCCCCAACCGGCAGCAATCGCTTCACCGGGTACGTTTTCGATGATGTTGCCGTTCACAACCACATCTGCCTCAGCAGCGATTGCCACCGGCGTTGTGTCGGGGTTGTTTGGGCTTTTCGACCAAATATTGCGAACGATATTGTTTGCGCAAATTGCTAGGTGCCCACCATCATTCCAGTTTGTGATGGAAATTCCCTGAGCGGCTTCGTCAACAATGTTGTTTGCAATCAAAGAACCATTGAATTCGAATTCTGAAAAAATCGCCACCTCATAGAGATTTCGACAATTGTTGCCAATAATCTGACAATTAATTGAAGCATTTGCGCGAACGGCGGAGAACCCGCACTCTGTGATAGAATTGTTCGATACAATGACATCGCCAGCGCGAAACACATTGACGCCATTGCCATTTTGGCCGTTGCCGCCATCGCGCC
>CAJXLH010000186.1 GCA_913055925.1 uncultured Maritalea sp.
CCTTGCTTGTCAGCGCCTCCTTCTATGCAGGTGCAAGCCAATTTGTGATGCTCGATTTGTGGGGGCAACAAGCACCAGCTTGGTCAATAATTCTTGCAGTATTTGCGGTGAACTTTCGTCACGTTTTGTATTCCGCTTCACTCAGCCAGCATTTGACGCGCTTCAACCCGTTACAAAAGGCCATTGGCTTCTTCTTTCTTGTCGACCCGCAATTCGCAACTGCAGAAACGCGTGCCGAAAAAGGCAAGCTTAAGCCTGCTTACTATTTTGGGTATGCGGCACCACTTTATCTGACCTGGTTGGGCGTGACGTGGCTTGGCGCCATCTTTGGCGGCCTCATTGAGGACCCAGCGCTTTATGGCATTGATTTTATCTTGCCGCTTTACTTTATGGGCCTGGTGATGGGCTTTCGACAGCGTCGCTTCTTTTGGCCCATTCTCGGCGTCAGCGCGACAGTGTCCCTTGCCACATACTTCACAATCGGCAATCCATGGCACATTGCGGCTGGCGGTGTTGCAGGGATGATTTTGGGCGCAGTTCTCAGCAAACCGGTGGAGGCAAATGCATGACCAACATTATCTGGCTGATCCTTGCTTGCGCGGGCGTTACCTATCTAACGAGGTCTGGCGGCCATTTGATCATCGCGCAGTTCGGCGAGATCCATCATCGCCTACGCGCTGCACTGGCGGCTGTTCCAACCGCTGTTCTGACAGCGTTGGTGGCCCCATCATTCGTGACGCATGGAATCGCCGAAGGTATTGCACTTTGTGCAGCGGCGATTATTGCCATGCGCTTTTCGATCATCATCAGCACCTTCGCAAGCCTTTTACTGCTCGTCGGCTTGCGAAGTGTCGTTGGGCTTTAATCTAACCGCGACGGATCAGCTTTTCGATTTTACTACCATCAATCGAATGGCTGAGCGGTGAGAAATCACCATCGCCAAACATGGCCGTTGCCGCGTCAAAAATTGCTCGGTGCGTCACCCGCGCAAGGCTTGAGCCAAGACTAATCCGGGCCGCACCAGCGCTTGCAAATTCTGCCAATGTGTTTTGGGTGAAGTGGCCAGCGCAAATGGCGCTTACAGGTCCGTCGACTTCACGGCAAATGCGCGCCACATCATCCATATCACCTGGCATTGGTGCAAACAGCACATCGGCCCCTGCCTGACGGAACGCCCTTAAGCGACGGATCGCTTCATCAAGATCATATTTGCCATGCATCACGCCATCAGCGCGTGCAGTGAGCACAAAATCATATGACAGAGTTTTGGCAGCTTCAGCTGCGGCTTCAATCCGTTCCACAGCGACTTCGAACGCATATGGCTCGGTGCTTGGCAGCGCCATATCTTCAATGCCGCAGCCAGCAATGCCAATCGCGCCGGCTTCTTCAATGGTTTTCACGACATCGGCAATTGTTGGCCCAAATCCGTTTTCAAAATCGCCGTTCAGCGGCACGTCGACTGCTTTGTTCAACTCATTTGCATGAGCCAAAGCCACGTCACGCGTAATATTGCCGAGGTCCCCGTCACCTTTAACAAAAGCCAGCGCGGCAGAACTGGTTGCAACGGCCATAGCGCCCATAGATTCGAGCATGCGTGCCGAGCCAATGTCCCACGCGTTAGCAAGAATGAAGGGATTACCAGGTTGATGAAGGTCTCTAAAAACGGAATTGGACATATGCGATCTCCTATTATGTCAATAATGCTGACATAATATTATCGCAGGGGCAAGCCTTTTGCCGCCCAATTTCGGGCGTCGATAAAAACCGCGTTACGCCCAATCTAGTTTTTCAAGTTTTTCTCTGAATGCAAACCGAACCAAATGCACTTCGACGATTTCTTGCGTTTTTTCCAGCGCTTCCTGATCTGGAGAGTCGATGTCCATTCGTAATCCCAGTTCGTCAGCGAAGAACTTGGCTTTGCCGCAAACAAAGTTGGCATAGCCCTCGTCTCCATCGGCGGCGGCATCAATCTTGTGCGCGAAGTGTTTTACCAGCTGCGTGAGATATTTTTGACCATTCTCTGTCACGAAAGTGGATGTTGATGTTGGCATCGTTTCCTCTGTTTCAGCTTACCTGAATTTGGAAAACCGGGATGCAAGAAGCATTTACTCCTTGCACCCCGGACCAATCATGCCCCCAACCAAAGGTCGCAACGTTGAAGGCACAAACTCTATTTTGTAAGCCAAATTTTCTTACTTGATTTTCAAAGTCAAGTTTTATCTAAACCAAGAAAATGATAAAATCAAGAGAAAAATCAACAGTTTAGAACGGTTCTAAAAAATGACATAACCGCCATATTCTTCAACGTGGCAACAGCAGACTTGTTGATACAATCTCGTGTGAATTTTTCCATCGCCACCATAAATTTGTTATTGAGCCACATTATCTTTGGCGAACACGCAGATTCGCCGTCACTTTTTTGAAGCTATTTTTGAGAGCAAAAATGTTGGACCAAAACAATCGCCCTTCCCGTTGGAAAGTCCTTGATACGCGACAGCGCGCTAAAGACCGCTTCATTGATCTGCGCACAGACAAATGCCGCGCGTCGAACGGTGATATTGTTGACTATCACGTGCTGTCATATCCTGACTGGGTCAACATGGTTGCATTCGATAAGGACTGCCAACTTATTCTGGTCGACGAATACCGGCATGGCATCGGCGAAGCCGTAGTCGGTTTGCCCGGCGGCGCGCTCGACAAAGAAGCCAATATTTCGCCGGAGGTTGCCGCAAAACACGGCGCTGAACGCGAGCTACTGGAAGAAACCGGCTATGCTGGCAGCGACGCGGAGTTACTCGTTAAGATGATGCCGAACCCCGCCATCCAAGACAATTGGGCCTATACATTCTTCACCTTTAATGCCGTTCAAACGCACCAACAGCAGTTTGACGTCGGCAATGGCGAATTCTGTGTCACCGTAAAGCGCGACTTCGTTGAGGTTCTACAAGAGATCACCGAAAATCGCGCAGATATGCAAGCCATGCACATTGCCGCACTTTGGTCTGCCGCAAACTACATCGCAAAGTCGAAAGACCTGCCTGACGAAGCCCAAAAGTTGCAACAGCGAGTGCGGCAGTTCCTTCTCGGTTAAAAGTAAGCAAGCGGGCTGACACCAATGATATGCTCATGCCCGACCAAAAGCACAAAGAACAACAATATACCAATGGCAACTTCAATCGCGAAGCGGGCAGACAAAGCCCTTTTCAGACGCTCGACCAACGGTCCTTGATTGACTTGACTGAGCTGCGCAAACTCCGCTTCGCTCAGCTTGTTTCGCGTGCGTTTTTCAGCCACTTTCGCGCCGATGATGCTAAACGCCAACATGCCTCCGAAAAAGACCAAGCCGATCACGTCACCATTCACGATCACATGGGCCAAAGACCAGAGTAAAAAGGTGTAGATGATCGGGTGGCGTACCAACGCCAAAATACCGGGATTGTCCATATCTGTTTGGCCACCGCGAAACGAAATTGACAGGGAGTTGGCACGCCCTGCCCCTGTCGCCAGCAGTATGCATGAAAAGAACATTAGGCTGATCGCTATTGCGACGGTAAAAGGTGTCGTCGGCCATATCCCAATGTAAGGTGCATTAATCATCGCGGTTACAAGCCATGCCAATAGCCCAAGCGACACCAAAGAATAGGCAGACATATAAATTTTTCGCCCAAATTTCTCGATGCCCCAATCACGAAATCCTGTGGCGCGCGGCACCACATGTGCGGCAAGAAACGCGAAGAGCGCGAGCAAAAAATTGGTCATGATTGTCCCCTATCTTGATCACGCATAAGTGTCGTGACGCGGGTGACAAAAATCAATGCGGCATTTCACCTTTTTGGATTATTTGGTATAAAGCGGAGAATTAGAGTAAGGAATCTTTGATGCGCCTCACCAAGCAATCCAACTATGCGGTAAGAATTTTGATGTATTGCGCAAGCAATGAAGGCTTGAGCCGGATTGCTGACATCGCTGAATTTTACAAGATTTCTGAGACTTTTTTATTCAAAATTTTGCAGGTTTTGAACCACTCCGGCTTTGTTGAAACAGTGCGCGGTCGACATGGTGGCATTAAACTCAAGCGCCCCGCTGCGGAAATGAAGTTGGGTGACGTTGTGCGCGCGACAGAAGACAATTTTGCGCTCGCCGAGTGCTTTGAAGGTGGTGACGACATCAATTGTCCATTGACCGGCACATGTGGGCTCAACCACGCGCTTAATCGCGCGCTTGTGGCGTTTCTCAACGTATTGGATGAATATACGATCGAAGATTTGACTGACAGTCGCCGAAATATCAATGTTTTGATGCAGCTCGAACTGGCCATGAAAGACGCGCCGAAACCGAAAGCTGAAGCGCGCTAAACGCTTCACTTTGGCAGCAGTGCGTTGACCGTTTCCCTGACCAAATTTGTACCAGGACTAGCGCTTGCCGCAGCCATCGCCTTTGTCGCGGTTTTCTTGTCGGCACATTACGGCGCGCCGGTTATGCTGTTTGCGCTGCTGTTCGGCATAGCTTTCAACTTTTTGTCTCAAAGCGACGGATTCTCTCCAGGTATTGAGCTTTCTTCTAGCCGATTGCTCAAGATCGGCGTCGCGCTATTGGGTGCCCGCATCACCTTTTCAGACGTTGCCGCATTAGGCGTGGTCCCAGTGATGATTGTCATCATTTGCCTTTTTACCACCATCGGCATCGGCGTCTTCTTATCATCACAATTTGGCCGCTCGCGGGCTTTTGGCCTTCTAACCGGCGGTGCGGTGGCCATTTGCGGCGCCTCAGCCGCCCTGGCCCTTACGTCCGTGTTGCCCAAAGGCAAAAATGGCATCGGTGAGCAAGACACGATTTTCACCGTCATTGCGGTGACCAGCATGAGCACGGTGGCGATGGTGTTCTATCCCGTCATTATTTCATATTGGGGCATAAACGACACGGCAGCTGGCGTTTTTCTCGGCGCGACGATCCACGACGTTGCCCAAGTTGTCGGCGCTGGTTATTCCGTCTCGACTGAAGTCGGCGACACCTCCACAATCGTCAAACTCTTACGCGTTGCCATGCTGGTGCCGATCATCGCCGCGATCAGCCTCTTGAGCGCGAAAGACCAGCCAACAAGCGGCTCCGTCCGGGGCAGCTTCCCCCTGTTCCTTGTCGGCTTTGTCGCCCTCGCTTTTGCTAATTCCATGGGCTGGATTCCAGCGCAAGTTGGGACGTTGCTCGGCGAACTCTCAAAATACGCCCTCGTCATGGCCCTCGCCGCACTTGGCGTCAAAACATCTTTCGCCAAACTCATCGACGTTGGTCCACTTGCCATGGCCATCATAGTCATTGAAACGATCTGGATTGCGCTTGTGGCCATCGTTGGTTTGCAGTTTATTTTGTGAACATTGCGACTTGACATAGTCTGATCAAAAGCTATCGTTTTTGAATAACTTAACGCCATTTTGGAAACTGATATTTTGTGCTTCGATTCAAAATTCGAACGCGCCATTGCAGAGCTAACAGCGAGCAAAATTTGGCGCTCAAATTACGACCCACCACTTTTTCGACTTTTGCGAAAGGCGGGCGTTAGGCTGCGTCCCCCGCATTATATGCATCCAGCGGTATTAGCACTCGTGTTCGGCATTTTCTTTGCCGTATTTTGGGGTCTAATAATGTGGGGTCTTCTTTGGCAAGATTTTGAAACCACAAATGTAGAAAAGGTTGGTGTTAGCCTAGTTGCAGGCCTAGCTTTTGGAACAATTATGGCTCTCTGGACGCGATACGCGGCGAAACGTTGCAACCTTACCAGCTGGGAGGATTTGTAAGCATGTCCGACTTTGACGAGAAGTATGCGAGGGCTCTTGATGAATTGGCTGCA
>CAJXLH010000187.1 GCA_913055925.1 uncultured Maritalea sp.
ACCAGTCCGACGCCGAGGATAGCTGTAAACCGCTGGTGGTTTGATGACCGCCGATGAAAATCAATAGAGCCGAGAACTAATCGTTCTTCATCACGGTTCTATGGCGTGAGCAAGGGGATAGAAGGGTAAGCACCCCGGGTTTGATTTTCTTGGAAGCAGCAAGTCATTTGCACGAGGCGTTTGGCGTCTCATTATAATAAATCAGATGACGAGACCCCAAACGCCTCGTGCCTGCGAACTAAATTGGACAACTCCAAAGCAAACCGCTTGTGGAGGCATTGGTGTTCGGCAATGCAGTCGCGACAGCACCACCACCGTCACCCTCGGACTTGATCCGGGGGGCATGTCTGAGCCTGAGAGAATTACCATCAAAGTGTTTCTTAAAGACTTATGACAAAAGACCGAGCAGCCGTAAGCCATCTGCGGATCGCAAAAATCCACCTGAAACGTTGTTGGACTGTGTGCTTATTGATGAATTTATTGTCCAGTTTGATTGCCCTTTGGTCTGTTGAGTCCCGCAAGTTCAAACGAAAAACGGTTTTAATTCGCGTTCTTTGACGGAGCGAAAGTTAGTAAAAACAATAGGTTATAAATTAGTTAGATTTTGATACGAAATAAATATTGCGTAAAATAAAACAAATATTTTATGAAAAGAAACAAGAAAACATAAGATATCGACATACGGAGAACAAAGATGTCAAAGGAACCAACAATAATTATTGAGGCCGGCGCGGAAAAAATTTGGGATGTTTTGGTCGGCGATTTTGTGAATGTGCACAAATGGATGGCGTCGATTGATGCCTCGACAGCCATGGCGGGTACCGCCATTCCCGGCGCCCCGGTGGTGGGGCGAAACGCGCACATTCCTTTGAATGATGGCATAATGGCGGACAAGATTGTCGGCATCGACAAAGCCAGTTGGACGCTTCACTTGGACACCGACCTTAAGAACATTAAGGGTTTCAATCCAATGCTTGGCTTCAAAAATTCAGTTTACATCAAGCCGTTGGGTGACAATCGCTGCGAAGTGACCTGGTCGCGCAGCCCAAAAGTGGTGTGGTATCTTTCTTTCATGTATCCAATGTTGAAAAAGGCACTTTACCCAGGCTTTGTTCGCAGCCTAGAAGAGCTAAAGCACATTGTGGAAACTGGCACGCCGCATCCGCGTAAAGTCGCTGCATTTGAAAAAGAGGCAGTGGCAGCGGCAGCTGAATAGATGAGGGAGAGGCACCATTAGCCAACTATCAGCAAAACAACGGCTAATCGAAGCAGGCAAAAAACACTTTGCCAAGTCAGGCTTCAAGGGTGCCTCCGTCCGTGAAATCGCTGTGAGCGCAGACCTTGCCCCTAATATGATCAACCATCATTTCGGGGGCAAGAAAGCGCTGTTTGATGCCATCATCGAGCAATTTTCAACCGATGCTATGTCGGTGCCGCTGCGGTTGATTGCGGAGCCCGCGGCGTCGAAAGAAGAATTTCAATTTAAGTTTCGGATGTTCGTTTCCGAAACATTTGAAATCATGATTGCACAACGCGAAGTTTTTCAAATTGTCTCTCGTGAAAATGACGTTGTTTTGCCGATGCGCGCATTTCGTGAAGGCTTTTTGAAGTTTGTGTCAGACGCTAAGACCGCCGGTTATGTTCGCGCGGACGCTGAAACGGAAATGATTGTTGGCCTGGTGCTCGATCGACTTGGCAATCAAATCACCTTTGCGGCGCAAGTTGCCAAAGGTGATGCAGAAAATGTTGTGACCAATCTCGACTACCGGAAATATTGGCTGAGTGCCAACATCGATCTCATTCTCAATGGCTTAGTCTAAAGCGCCAAGCCCTTTAAAATTTGATCACTAGTTTGATCAAGCGGGATCACCAGTTCGATGGAAAGTCCCGACAAAATGTCGTCGTGGACTGTGGACATCCCAGCTTCTAGGGACGTGAACTGCAATCGCGTTCCATCTTCGAATTCAAGCATAACGGGAATGAAGGCAGGGACTTCACTCGAATTGGCCAATCGTTTGATGGCGTCGTCAAATAGGCCGGCGGCTTCGAATGATTTCAGTTTTTCGCTGAACTGTGGAAATTTTTGTGCTTGCCGGCGTAGGCGTAGGTAGACGGCCCAACTGAGTTCTTCCCAGTTTTGGACCTGTTCCATAAATCCGTTTGAGAGGAGAACATCATAAACATTCACCGGCTGGGAGATTTCGTCGGGCAGGATGAACATTTTCTTGGCGCTCTGGTTGAAGCTGAGAACGTTCATTTTGGGATCAAGGATCATCGCCGGAAATGGCCAGTTTGCAAGGACAAAGTTCTCCAACAAATCAAGCGTTTGTCGAATGGTCTTGCTATCGTGATTCCGCTTAGGGTAGGGGCTCGTAAAGCCCGCGGCTTCGAAAAGATCACTGCGTTGGGATTGTGGGATCTCCAACGCCTCAGCCAATCGAATGATCATTTCGCGACTGGGGCGCGAACGCCCTGTTTCAAGAAAGGACAGATGCCTTTGGGTCGTTTCCACATCTACGGCCAACCGATGCTGACTGATGCCGCGCGATTTACGCTCGGAGCTTAGGATTTGTCCAAAATTGCTCATATTTACCTCTAGGGGCATGATAGTTGTGATGTGTACCGTTTCAACTCCCTACGAGGGAATTGAATAGATTTCATTCCTTGTTTTCAATAAGGCATCCACAATCTCGGAGGCTATAATGCTATTTTGGATCTTCGCCGCACTTATTGTTTATTACGTGCATGTCTTTCTACCGTCCCTGATCCGCATCCCGCAAATTGGCGTGTACAGATATGTCGGTTCTCGCGATGACTTGCCGGAGTTGCCGACAATCGGCCAGCGTGCTCAACGCGCACATAATAATCTGCGCGAAAACATGTTGCCGTTTGCAGTGCTTGCAATTTTGAACATTGTTCTTGGCACTGAGGCCAATGCATTATTGGGTGCTCAGCTATTTGTGGCAGCGCGCGTTGTTTACCTTTTGACCTATCTGTTTGCTATTCCTTGGATCCGTTCCGGCGTTTGGAGCTTGGGCTTTGTTGGGCTGATTTTGATGGCGATGCCACTGTTGGGATAATTTCTTGCAAATGATTGCATAAACCACTTGAAACAATTCGCCGTTGGCATTAGACCCTTGCCAGCGGCTTTTGTCGCTTATGCAGGGGTGTAGCTCAGTTGGTAGAGCATCGGTCTCCAAAACCGAGGGTCGTGAGTTCGAGTCTCTCCGCCCCTGCCATTTCTTCCAAAATTTTCCTAATTTTATCCACGCAGTCAAAAGCTTTGCTAAGATTGACTTGTTCGTTTGTCGATCAACCGGCTTGCTGCAAAACAAAAGGATAAGGTGATGAAGAAATTTCTGACGTACATTTTGACGATGTCTGTCTTGGTCGGTTTGGCCAGTGCGCAGGATTACCTTCCAATGCAATTCGAACGTGTGGGCGATGCATTTGTCGCGACCGGCGTAATTGATGACACGACAATAGATGCCTTTGAGGATGCATTGGACGAGCATCCAGATGTCAGAATACTCGTTTTGGCATTTGTTGAAGGATCTGTCGACGACGATTCTAACCTTGAGTTGTCACGGATTGTTCGCGAAGAGGGATTCGCCACACGTGTTCCCTCAAATGGGCTTGTCGCTTCTGGTGGAACGGATCTGTTTCTTGCAGGGGCGAAGCGAGAGCTCGAATCAGGTGCTTGCGTCGGCGTTCATTCTTGGTCCGATGGGCGCAATGCCGCCACTGCGTTTCCGCGCGATAGCGAAGAGCACAGCAAGTATCTTGACTACTACGAAGAAATGGGGACGCCAACAGACTTCTATTGGTTCACCATTGAGGCGGCACCTGCGGACGGTATGCATTGGATGAATAAAGCTGAGGTATCGAAATACCGATTGGCGACGAGTATCGTTATGAAACTAGGTTCGCGCTCTAGCTGCGAAAGTCGACTTCAATAACATTTCCAACAATTCATCTACCTTTCGGCAAGTTAACTGGCGTTCGCGACCGTTCGCAGGCAGTTTTGTATTTGCGGCTGGGGCCGAAAGGTTCGAATGATGACAAAGGAAAAACGACTTTTTGGAATTGCAATTGCCACGCTGATGACGTTGCCCACGGTCACGACACCAACCTTTGCGCATGGTGAAAAATTGCCGCTCGGTGACGGTCAAGTTTCCTCATTTCCTAAATACGACCACGTCTATTCTTGCAAGCAGCGGTTTAACCCCAACGCGCCAGGTGCGCGCGCGTCCGGCGACTGGATAGTTGGCGATTATTGGTATCCAGATCGAAAACCAACGGTAGACGGCAATGTGATGTGGTCTGGTAATGGGGCCAAGGTTACTGTTGCAGGTGGCACGCGAACGATTGTGAGTAATTTATTGCCGAGCCACGGCACGGGAGAGTTTCCCGTCAAACGGTCTGATGATGCATATAGATATGATCGGAATCCAAACAAAATTCGGGCGCAAGGTCTGGTTTTACAGCTCGATGCGACACCGGAAATTGCACATCGAGCATCTTGCGTGCCTATGGGCATGATCGGCGTTGCGCTTTCTGGCGCTGCCATCTTCAATGCATTGGATGCGCGTGGCGAAGATGCGCCGGCACATGAAATTCAGGACGAATGTGGTGGTCATCCAGAGCGAAGCGGTATGTATCATTATCACAATGGTTCGGACTGCATGGTGGAACTCGAAAAAACAAAGAGCGGACATTCCGGGCTTGTTGGATACGCACTCGATGGGTTTGGGATTTACGGCAAGTTTGGCGATGATGGCGTGGAAATGCACAATGACGATTTGGACGAGTGTCACGGCCACATTGGCAAGGTGATGTGGGACGGCAAAGAAGTCGAGATGTATCACTATCACCTGACCGACGAATATCCGTATACGATCGGCTGTTTTGTTGGAACGCCGGTGAGCAATCGGTAATCGACGCAAAAATGATTACGTCTTCGCTTTTTCGCCCATTGACGTGACGCGGAAATGTTTATTCAATCCGCGTCATAGTTTGAGGCGAGGGGCATATGAACGACGAAGCAAATAGCGGCGAGACCAAAGCGCAGTGGTTTGACAATAAAACGCTGGTGATCGCGTGGATATTGACGTTCTTTCCAGTTGGCCTTTATGGGCTTTGGAAAAACCAAGAGTTTATCAGAAACGTCAAATTTGGTGTTACCGTTGCAGTCGTAATCGCCTTCGTTCTTGGGATAAACTTCACGCATCCGCTTTATGTCTTTGTTGCATTCCCGGTCGGTGTCTATTTGCTTTGGCGCGAACGTGAAGCACTGGGCGGGCTTTGGAAGCGCTTTGCAATCGCTTATCCAATCGTGTTGATCCTCGCTTTGATCAACGCAGCATATGCGCCGACCGGCGGAAATGGCGGCGAACTTGGCGGAAGCTGTTCTGCGGTGATTACCGAAGGCAATTGTACCTATTACCGTGATGATGATTGCAACGTGATTGGCAAGTCTTGCTCTTAAGTCGGATAGAATTAGCGTTGCTTATGCGCGGTCGCTCGCTTTAAAAGGCAGCTGAGAGCGAAGAGAGACAAGCGAAGCCGCAATGCAGATTAGATTTGATCGTGGGCCTGATGGCGGCCTAACGGACTTTGCCGATCCAATCGAGATTATTGAAGCCCACAACATTGAGGATGTTGCGGGGGCGTTTGCGCGGCTTGAGGATGCTTCGAGAAATGGTCATTGGGTCAGCGGGTTTGCGAGTTATGAACTCGGTTTCGCGCTGGAAGATGTGCTGCATAGCTTGATGCCAACCAAGCGCGAACTGCCGCTTTTGCGTTTTGGTGTTTTTGAAGGATATTCAGCAACAG
>CAJXLH010000188.1 GCA_913055925.1 uncultured Maritalea sp.
CACGACAACATTCCGTTGTAGGGGGAGCAAAGAATGACTGATCCACTGTTTCATATGATTTCGGACGGACCGCGACCTGTTGCGCCTTTTTCTCATGCGACCGAAGCAAATGGCTGGGTATTTGTTACCGGCCAAATGCCCACCTTTCCAGATGCGCCAGATGCGCCGCTGCCTGAAGGCATTGAAGCGCAGACCATTCGCGTGATGGAAAACCTCAAAATTGTGTTGGGTGGCATTGGGCTCGACCTTAGCCATGTGATGATGGCGCGTTGCTACCTCACGGATTTCTACCGAGACTACGCTGAGTTCAATGAGACTTATCAGTCGTTCTTCCCTGAAGATCGACGCCCGGCGCGCACCACAATTGGGGTAACCGGTTTGGCGCTAGAAGCGCTTGTTGAAATCGATTTTGTTTGTCGGCGACCAGACGCAGAATAGGAATACGCCATGTTCTCGAAAATTCTAATTGCGAACCGCGGCGAGATCGCCTGCCGGGTCATCAAAACCGCGAAAGCGATGGGCATCAAAACGGTTGCCGTTTATTCTGACGCTGACCGCGAAGCATTGCATGTGGAAATGGCTGATGAAGCCGTTCACATTGGCGGTTCGCCGGCGAGCGAAAGCTATTTGGTTGCAGATCGCATCATCCAAGCGTGTAAAGACACAGGCGCCGAAGGCGTGCATCCGGGTTACGGTTTCTTGAGCGAAAACGCGGCGTTCTGCGAGCAACTTGAAAAAGCGGGCATTACGTTCATTGGACCACCGCCGAAAGCCATCGAAGCGATGGGTGATAAAATCACTTCTAAGAAGATCGCGGCTGAAGCTGAAGTGTCCACAGTACCAGGTTATATGGGCCTGATCGAAGACGCCGAAGAAGCGGTGAAGATTTCCAATGATGTTGGTTATCCCGTGATGATCAAAGCCTCCGCTGGTGGCGGCGGTAAGGGCATGCGGATTGCGTGGAATGACGATGAAGCGCGCGAGGGTTTCGAACGTTCGAAATCAGAAGCTGCATCTAGCTTTGGCGACGATCGCATTTTCATCGAGAAATTCGTCACAGACCCGCGTCACATCGAAATTCAGGTGTTGGCCGATAAGCACGGCAACTGTGTTTATTTGGGCGAGCGTGAATGCTCCATTCAACGCCGAAACCAAAAAGTCATCGAAGAAGCGCCATCGCCGTTTTTGGACGAAGCAACGCGTAAGAAAATGGGCGAACAGTCCTGCGCGCTGGCCAAGGCAGTTGGCTACTCCAGTGCCGGTACGGTGGAATTCATCGTTGATGGCGACAAAAATTTCTATTTCCTTGAGATGAACACGCGTTTGCAGGTGGAGCACCCTGTAACCGAGTTGATTACGGGGATTGACCTTGTGGAGCAAATGCTCCGCGTAGCGGCGGGCGAGAAGCTTGCAATCAACCAAAATGAGGTCACGCTCAACGGGTGGGCAATTGAGTCCCGGCTTTATGCTGAGGATCCCTATCGCAATTTCCTACCCTCCATTGGTCGATTGACACGTTATCGCCCGCCGTCTGAAATCACGACTGACGAGCTGGTTGTGCGTAACGACACAGGTGTTTTTGAAGGAGGAGAAATCTCCACCTTCTACGACCCAATGATCGCAAAGCTTTGCACATGGGCGCCAGATCGTAGCCAAGCCATCAGCGCCATGTCTGACGCTTTGGACGGGTTTGAGCTTGAAGGCATTGGCCACAACATCCCGTTTTTGTCTGCTGTAATGGAGCAAAAGCGTTTCCAAGAAGGTCGACTGACTACAGGCTATATTGCTGAAGAGTTCCCAGATGGTTTTGATGGCGTCGAACTGCCAAATGCTTCCTTGAAACTCCTCGCAGGCCTTGCAGCCTTCATGTCTCAAAAAGTTGAATCGCGCGGGTTTTCAGAAGCGAGCACGTTGGATCTCAATCAAAACGGCAAACAGCGCAGCGTGATCATCGGCGAAGATCGCTTCAATTTTGAGGTTGAAGACAAATTCGTCTCGTGGCTCGACCATACGGACGATGTTGAAATGATGATTTGCGTCGAAACTGATTGGGCACCGGGTGATACGTTGGTGACGGCTCGGGTCGGTGATGATCGGTTGCTTGTGCAAGTTGTGCGCAAATCCTATGGATTTGATATGCGCTATCGTGGTGCGGACCTGAAAGTGCAAGTTTTGTTGCCGCATGTTGCCGATTTGATGAAGCATATGCCAATCAAACTGCCGCCTGATATGTCAAAATATCTACTTTGCCCGATGCCAGGGCAGGTTGTTCGCCTAGAAGTAAAAGAGGGTGACGTTGTTGAAGACGGGCAGGCGCTTGCAATTGTGGAAGCCATGAAAATGGAAAACGTTCTGCGTGCCGAGAAGAAAGCTGTCGTCAAGAAGATTGAAGCAGATGTTGGCTCTGTTCTGGCGGTTGACGATGTCATTATGGAGTTTGAGAGCGAATGAGCATCAAATCCGATACATATGCAAAATGGCAAGGACTAGCTGAAGGCGAATTGCGCGGCAAAGCGCCTTCTGACTTGGAAACCCAGTATGGCGAGCTTGACGTTAAGCCCGTTTACTTTGCTGATGATGCCCCTCAAGAAGCTGCAGGGGCGATGCCGGGGGAAGCGCCGTTTACACGTGGCGTTCGGGCGACAATGTACGCCAACCGTCCTTGGACTATTCGGCAATATGCTGGTTTTTCTACGGCGACAGAAAGCAACAAGTTTTACCGTCAGGCGCTGGAAAAAGGCCAAAAGGGGCTTTCCGTTGCGTTCGATCTTGCGACGCACCGAGGCTACGATAGCGACCATGAACGTGTGGTCGGGGACGTTGGCAAAGCAGGCGTGGCGATCGACAGTGTAGAGGACATGAAAGTCCTGTTCTCTGGCATTCCGCTTGATGAAATGTCGGTTTCGATGACCATGAATGGTGCCGTGATCCCGGTGCTGGCTATGTTCGTTGTGGCGGCGGAAGAGCAGGGTGTTGGCCAAGAAAAACTCTCGGGTACGATCCAGAACGATATCTTGAAAGAGTTCATGGTGCGGAACACGTTTATCTATCCGCCAGAACCTTCAATGCGCATCATCGCTGATATTATCGCGCATACAGCCGAGTTTATGCCGAAGTTCAATTCGATTTCGATTTCTGGCTATCACATGCATGAAGCGGGTGCGACCGCTGTACAAGAACTTGCCTATACGCTTGCCGACGGCATTGAATATGTGCGTGCAGCGCAGGCAAAGGGCTTGGATATTGATGCATTCGCCGGGCGCTTGTCGTTCTTTTTCGGCATTGGCATGAACTTCTTTACTGAAGTGGCGAAGCTCCGCGCTGCGCGCACGCTTTGGGCGGACATCATGAAAGATCTGGGTGCTAAAAATCCGCGCTCCATGATGCTGAGAACACACTGTCAGACCTCTGGTGTTTCGCTGACGGAACAAGACCCATACAACAATGTTGTGCGCACGGCTTACGAAGCGATGGCTGCGATTTTGGGCGGTACGCAAAGCTTGCACACGAACTCGTTCGATGAAGCGATTGCGCTGCCCACCGAGTTTTCTTCGCGCATTGCGCGAAATACCCAGCTGATTTTGCAGCATGAAACGCGGGTGACCGACGTGGTGGACCCACTCGGTGGTTCTTACTATGTGGAGAGCCTCACTGCTGACATGGTTGCCAAAGCTGGCGCTTTGATTGCGGACATCGAGCGGCAAGGTGGCATGACAAAATCGGTCCAAGAAGGCACGCCAAAGCTCGAAATTGAACGCGCCGCCGCCATTCGCCAAACGCGTGTCGACAAAGGCGAAGACGTGATTGTCGGGGTTAACCGTTACCGGCTGGATCAAGAAGACGATCTCGACATTCTTGATATCGACAATAAAGCGGTGCGCGAGGCGCAGATCGCCACGATCAACAAAATCCGCGAAACGCGCGATCCAGTAAAATGGGAAGAAACACTCGACAAGCTACGAGAAGTGGCGCGGTCTGGTGAAGGTAATTTGCTGGCTGCGGCGATCGATGCAGCGCGGGCGCGCGCAACACTTGGCGAGATTTCCGATGCGATGGAAGACGTTTTTGATCGCCACAAGCCGTTAACCAAAGTGATTTCAGGCGTCTACGATCATCAATATGGTGATGACCCAGAATATAAAGCCATTCAGTCGCGCATCAATGAGTTCGATACAGACCTTACCCGCAAGCCGTCCATATACATTGGCAAAATGGGGCAGGACGGCCATGATCGTGGCGCGAAGGTTATTGCGACCGCTTTTGCGGATATGGGCTTTGATGTGCATATCGGCGATCTGTTTGAAACGCCTGCCGAGGTGGCTGAGAAAGCCATCACGCTTGGTGTCGACAGCATTGGAGCATCTTCACTTGCCGCTGGCCACAAAACACTGATCCCGGAGCTGATCGAATTGCTTGAGAAGCGTGGTGCAGGACACATTTCTGTCTTTGCGGGTGGCGTAATCCCCGAACAAGATTATCAAGCTCTGCGTGATGCTGGCGTTGCGGACATTTTTGGGCCAGGCACCAACGTTCTTGACGCTGCAAATGCCGTGATGTCCACAATCGAAGGTAAGCTGAGGAACGCGCCATGATCGGCAATCTCAATCACGTCGCAATTGCTGTGCCAGATTTAAATGCGGGGATACGAAAATATCGCGACATGCTGGGCGCTGACGTTTCTGCGCCGCAGGACCTGCCAGAGCATGGTGTGACCGTTGTTTTTGTACAGCTAGATAACACCAAAGTTGAGCTGCTTCATCCGCTGGGTGAGAACTCGCCGATTGCTGGTTTTCTCGAAAAAAATCCGTCTGGCGGTATTCACCATATGTGTTTCGAGGTGGACGATATTCGCGCTTCTGCAAAGAAGCTAAGCGATGAGGGGGCGCGTGTGCTGGGCGATGGGGAGCCAAAAATTGGCGCGCACGGTCTGCCGGTTTTGTTTCTGCACCCCAAGGACTTTGACGGCACGCTTATTGAGCTTGAAGAAGTTGAAAAGTAGCTGTTTAGACTGATCAGCTGGTTATTTTTGCTGGCGCGCTGTCGGCGAACAGGTCGCGCAGTAGCGTGGGCGAGATTTGGATCATCCGCCTAAAATCGCGCGCCATATGATGGCGGTCAGCGTAGTTGGCATGATAGGCAACGTCGTCCATTTGGGTTTCGCCAGCACTGATTTGGCGCACCGCATGTCGCAATCGAACAAATCGCGTTAGCTGCCCATAGCTCAATCTAAAGGCGCTTAAACGCCGTGAAAGTGTGCGCCCGGATGTGCCGAGATTGTGCGCGCAGCGTTCGATATTCAGATGCCCTATGTCTTGTTTTTCCAATTGCGCGACCAATTGCCGAAAGAATGGATGTGCTCGGTGATCAAACAAATGATTGAGATATAAATTTGGGCTTTGTTTGCTAGCGGTCATTCGATTGGCAGACCCATGCGGGATGCGAAAAACAATGTCGCTGGTTGGATCGAAACTAAGGGCGTGTTCGGATATTGATGCGCTCAGTTTTCGCGTGGGGCCGGCTTTGTTGGCTTCGAATATCTCAATAGGTGCGTTTGAAAGGTCTTTAAGAGCGTTTGCTAAAACGCCCGCCAGCATTGCTGTGCCGAACTTGGAAAGATTGGCGGGGCGGATGCGACTTGGACTCAGGACAATTTCACCGGAAGGCAATATCTGCACAAAGTCAGATTGGCTCTGTTCGCTGCCAAATCGGATTGTCGATTGAGCTTGGGCAATTTTTTGCCAACGCCGGACCAGTGTTTCGGCGTCGGGCGCGGTCGAAAAGAGCAGCGATTGCACATCAAAGCCGGGCATTTTGCCATTTGCACGCACCAACT
>CAJXLH010000189.1 GCA_913055925.1 uncultured Maritalea sp.
CAGCGAAATGCAAGCACCGAGTTTGTCTTTAACAATCACCGGCCGACGAGGCCACTTCCCGCTTCAACGACCAAAGCGATAAACGCCCGAAACCATTCAACGCAAGTTTCCTCGCATTTCCTATTTGAGATGACGAGCAGTCGTTTGTCAGCCCCTATTACTCACGAGCTGGTGCCTGATCAGGCAGGAAAGCTGAGCGAAGGGCAAGTCATATTTGATGGCGATGGAATTGGTAGCGTGGCTGTCGAAATTGGCATCGTTTCGCGCAATGACAGCCAACTTGTCGGCGTTTTTGAGAGCAGCACATCCCAAGAAAACAATCGCGTATTCTTCCAGACACGAAATGGATTGAGCGGATGTACGATTGGTAAACTGATCGCTAGTGCGTAACTTGCTGACGCATTGCACGTTGCTCGATGTTGAGCTTATTGCGCTTTAGAACAGCAGCGTAGTCATCGCCAAATCGGATTGAGCAGAACTTGATCGCCACATCGACTTGCGCGGCAGCAAATGGGTCGCCACCGACGACCAATTTGTAGTGTTCGAAAATGCGATCAACCATAACTTCCAGCGCGCGACCAACTTCACGCCATGCTCGTTCCACAGCCGCGTTTAGCGCAAGTGACTCTCTGGCGGCTCGCGTTGCGGCCAAAATGTATAGGCCATTATAGGCTTGCAGCACCTCGTTGGGGTCTATGCTTGTACGGCTGGTCCCTTGGGCCGGTCGCAGCACTTTGTTTACTTCACTAACGACTTCACCGAACCGGCCATTCAGGGCGCTTGCCGCACGACTTGTCAGCTGTTCGAGCTGCCGAACCCAAAGGGTCGATTTTGGCAGATCGAGGTTAAACTGGAGACATCTTGCGACATGATGAAAGCGTGAAATTGCACGGCAGATAAGATCAACATCGCGGAAGATACCAGACTGACGTTCAATTACTTCGATTTGCTTTTGCGCTTCGATTATGAATGCATCAACATATTCGCCATAGCCCGTGCTGCGAACACTGCTATCATTTTTGTCGAAAATATGCGTAGCAATTGCGTTGGCGAGCAATTCTATTTTGGCAACGCCTGCCACAAAACCCACGCACCAAAATTTCTTGGTCTCGTCCGAAGGAAACTGCGAGTGCTCAAGCGCGTAGCTAAATGTCTCAACATCTTCAGCTGTGTTGAGTTCGCTTGCTAGCATGTAGCCGCTTTGTATGAATGGCAGATAATTCAAAACCATCAATAGGACTTCAACCGTTTCAAAAACGTCATGACCACCAATTTGAATGGTCAAACGACGTTTCAACTCGTCGTCATCCTGCGCGCCATTGATCAACGGAGCGATGGTTGACACAAGATCTCTTACTGCGTTGTCAATGTCTCGCTCGTTAGGTGCATTGTCTGCGCCCAACGTCTCGTTGAGCTCGGCAATCGTATCCGGCTCTAAATCACGCTGTGCCCAATCCCAAAATTTGTGTAGATGGTCACGCGATAAGGAGGTATTTTCGATTAGCGGCGCGCTGTCTGTGAGAACAGGCCCAAGCCTTGAAACTAAGCGTTCAAATGCCACTTCATTTGACGGTTTTTGCGGCGTCATTTCGGCACGAGGTGTTGCGCTTTCATTGCTCCGCGTTTCATCTTTAGAGCGGTAAACATTTAAACTCGCAAGCTGCTCTAGCGGCGTTCTGGGCATCACATGAACCAAATCAAACAAACAAACTAACGCTTATTACTAACAAGTAGTAGTAAACAAACGCTTTTCTTGAATGTTTAGCCGACGACGCGCCATTGGCCGTTTGCCTCGCGACATGAAGTGCCAGATTTGATGTATCGCTGACCTGACTGGATGACGGTGTGTGAAAATTCGCGGCAGTCGAGTTTATTTACTTTGATGTAAGGCCCGACGCTAATCTCACCTTTTACAGCACTGTCGCCCGCCCACTCTCTAAAGGCGCCAACACGGCCATATTGGAGCGCGAAGAACTGAGCGCTAGCTGCTTCTGAACGATCCTTTTGCGATAGAGAAGCGACGATCTCGTTTGGCAAAAAGTCCAAGATTTCTTGCTTTTCAAAGCTGTCGCTTGGTTTTGTGTTGCTAACGGTTGGCGCGGTCGACGGTGTCGATGGCGTAAAGGTCGACGTTGACACATTTGAGGTTTCGAAACGCGCACAAGCAGCAAGCGAAACAACGAGAACGCCGACCCCAACGATTTTTACAAGCTTGTTCATTTCCACACTCCAAGTTCCTGTCTGTCGGCAATTTGCGGCCAATTTATGATTTGCGCTGCTTAATTGCTGGAATTATCACGCTAACTTGCAAACCACCCATATCCGAGCGATCCAATTCAATGCTGCCTCCATAAACGGAGACCAGTTCGCTGACAATACCAAGACCAAGTCCTGACCCTGGTTTTTCTTCATCGAGGCGTTTTCCGCGCTTCAGAATAGTTGATCGTTCTTCTTCACTGATCCCGGGGCCATCATCTTCGACGACAATTTTTGCTTGCTCAGCCGTGTGATCTAGCACGCTGATCCGCACTGCACCATTTGACCATTTCATACCATTATCGACCAAGTTGCCCAGCATCTCATCAAAGTCTTCTGGGTCGCCATGAAACTTATCGACCGTTTCCAGTCGCACTTCCAGCGAGACAGTCTTTTCCGGATTGAGTTTTTGCATGACTTTGGCGATTTTTTCGGAAGCCAGCTTCAGATCGGTCGTTCGCCCTCGAATGGCGGTGCGCGCCGCCAACTGGGCGCGATCGAGATATCGCGCGACGATGGCCTGCATTCGATCAAGCTGCCCAAAGACAATCTCGGCGCCCTCGCCTTTAAGCTCGTTGCGCATGACAGCGATTGGCGTTTTTAGTCCATGCGCCAAGTCGCCAACATGGTTTTTCGCCCGCTGAAGGATTTGATCGTTGGCTGACAACAACGCGTTGATTTCGCCTTTTAGCGGTGCAATCTCAACTGGGTATTCCCCTTCAACGCGTTCACTTTGGCCAGTGCGCACATCTTGAACTGATGCTGAAAGCTTCAAAAGCGGCCCAAAGCTCAACCGCGCAATTAGCCCGCAAAGAATGGCGAGAAATACGCCCATGAAAGCAAGAACGATGATCGCCTGTTGTCGAAAAAGGCCGACATCTGCAGCAATCTCGTCCCAGTCTGCGGTCACCGTGATCGTGAACACATCATCGTCGCTGACGAAGAGTTTACGCTCTAGGATCCGCAACCAGTTGTCATCATCGTCGAAAATGTTGCCCTTGCGCGAATTGTTCTGGTCATATTCCAAATCGAGCGTCGGGATACTTATGCCGAACGAGGATGATGAAACGCCCAATACGCTTTCATCCTTTTTTGTGATCTGCCAATACCAGCCGGAGTTAGGCTCAGTATATCGCGGATCAATGGATGGCAGCGTTTGAAGGCTTGCTTCGTCTTCGGCCAATACACGCGCGATGAGCGCATCTAGTTGTTGCTCAGCAATTGCATCGATGTTTCGGGTAAGCGCTGCTGAATAAAGATTGGTGAGCAATATCCCGGTGATCAACAGCCCAACCAAAAGGCCGGTTGCCGTCAATAAAAAAATGCGTAAGGAGATAGAGAGCTTCGAAAAGATCACGTAGCAGAAACTTTGTAGCCGAGACCACGAACGGTTTGAATAAAGTCATTCGGCAGCTTTTTGCGCAACCGACCAACAAAAACCTCAATCGTGTTAGAGTCACGATCAAAATCTTGGTCGTACAAATGTTCTGTAAGCTCAGTTCGGGAGATCACCTTCTCATGATGGTGCATCATGTAAGACAACAGTCTGTACTCGTGTGACGTGAGCTTTACAGCCATGCCATCAACGGTAACTTTGCTGCCCGCGGTATCTAGGCGAACTGGACCAATTTCAATTTCGCTTGATGCTAGTCCGGCAGAACGCCTCACCAACGCACGAATTCGGGCAAGCACTTCTTCCATGTGGAATGGTTTGGCAACATAGTCGTCGGCGCCTGCGTCAATGCCTTGAACTTTGTCCGTCCAACGGTCGCGCGCTGTTAATATGAGAACTGGCATTTTGCGCTGATCGCGTCGCCATTCTTCTAGAACCGAGATGCCGTCTTTCACCGGCAGGCCGATATCAAGAATCACAGCGTCATAAGGTTCGGTGTCGCCCAAGAAGTGGCCTTCTTCACCATCAAATGCCTTATCGACGACATAGCCAGCATCAACCAATGCCTCGCACAGTTGGCGGTTTAGATCTACGTCATCCTCGACAACCAAAATTCGCATAAATCCTCCGCCGCGAGCTTCTAGCCCTTGTTTGGCAATGGCTTGCCGTCAAGCGCATTGAGTGCCATGCCGCGGGCTTTGCCTTTTGCATCAACAATTTTGAAAAAATATACATATTTGCCGTCAACCTGGCAAAGCCGCTGATTGAATATTTTAGCGCCTTTGGGCAGTTTCAGCGATTTTTTCACTTTGTTGAACGACGTGATTGCTTTCGTCGCCACAAGCTGGTTGACCGCAGGTATCGGCAAACAGTTTTTCGCCTGCGCATGCGCATTGGAGGCGGCGAAAAGCGTGCCGATGACTATCGACACTGCGATCAACGATGATGTGAATGGTTTTTTTGTCATGCTATGTATCTATCAGGAGTTATCTGAACGATACATGAATGATCGGCTATGCGCCGGCAATCTCGCTTTTGATCCCCTTACGCAAAAACAGTAGGGCGAAAGCTTCCATCATCAAATGAGCCGCATTTTGGCCCTCGATTGCAGGTAAGTCGACGCCCGCCATTTCCAAAGCGGCAGCAATGAGCATAAAGAATGCGACAATATAGGTTTTATAACCGTTTAAAATCACTTGATTTTCTCCGTTTAGCTTCGGCTTAGATGCCCGCATTTTCTTTGCGGCATTTGCGAGTAATTTCAGTCTGTTCCGCCAACCGCGGCCAAAGGTCTTGTAGGCCTTGAGCTGTTTCAAAAACGAGTGCCGATAGGCGATATATTTTGCAACAAGATGCTCTTCGCTTTGCGTTTTCACATACCGCTCAACCGCTGCCAATGTTTGTGCGCCAAACTGGCCATCTGGAAAAGTTCCAACAATACGTTGCATTTTGATCACGGCGCGTTTGGGGCCGCTATGGACCGCGAAATCGAACAAAACGAGCGCCAAAGAGGCGCTAAGCAAATGTGCTCCGCATGGTTTCCAATAGCGTTGAAAATAGATCTCGGCGACTTCTCCTCGCTGCAATTGGGCAACTTGTGTTTTTGGTAATTTCCACCACGGCTTAACGCCCCGGTGCGCCGCCAACGTTTTGCGGGTAATGCCAAAGTTGGTCGCGCCTCCAGGGTCTTTGGGGTGATCGACATAGCCACCTTCAAACCGCAATGTGTGTTCAAGCGCCGCTTTAAAAATCTCGTCCATTCGATCACCCAATTGAACCGATCAAGCCTTCATTGGCCGAAACGCGCACGGCATCCGGCAAGAGCGCGGGCAACGCGAAAACAAACTTGTCTGAATTGCTGGCAAACAATGGCAAATGCGCGTCTGCTCGATTCGTTGCATCCGTTGCACTTGGAATGTTGAGAACGTTGATATGTTGCCATCCATCCGAAGGTAGTATGGTCTGGAAAGACGCCACTGCCACATCGTTCAGCCACACGTCAAATTGCTCAGCCGACACAATCACCGAACCCGTCACAACCTTAAAGTAAAAGGAGATGCTCGATTTCGCGTTCGTTATATAATCTAATGTTAGAACTCGATATTTACTTGAGCCGGAAATACTCGTTTCAAAGTCTGTACCGCTCCCCGCTGTGACC
>CAJXLH010000190.1 GCA_913055925.1 uncultured Maritalea sp.
GATGTGCGTTTGTGGGATGTTGTGGAAGGTCAGCAGGCTTTTGGTGAAAGCTTTACCGCCGATCGCTCAAACATTCGCCGTGTGGCACATATTGTGGCCGATGCGATTTACGAAAAACTGTCGGGCGAAGCGGGGTATTTCGATACCCGCATTGTCTATGTGGCGGAAAGCGGCCCTAAGGCCAACCGCACCAAACGCTTGGCGGTGATGGATCAAGATGGCGCGAATGTTCAATATCTCACGCGCGGCGATAGCATTGTTTTGACCCCGCGCTATTCACCCGCTGGCAATTTGCTGTCTTACATGAACTTTGCTGGCGATGTGCCGCAGATTTATTTGCTCGATTTGGCCACCGGCCGTCAGCAGCGCGTTGCTGATTTTGGCAAAATGACCTTGTCGCCGCGCTTTTCGCCGGATGGGCAAAACCTTGCGTTCAGCGTGACCAGTGGCGCGAACACCAACATCTATATGATGAATTTGCAGGCGCGCAAACCGGTACCGCTTACCAGTGGCGCAGCGATTGATACCGGCCCAAGTTTCTCGCCAGATGGATCGCGCATTGCGTTTGAATCTGACCGAGGTGGCTCGCAACAGATCTATGTGATGAATGCCAGCGGCGGTGGCGCGCAAAGGATCAGCTTTGGCAATGGCCGCTATTCAACGCCCGTTTGGTCACCAAAAGGCGACTTGATTGCCTTTACCAAGCAGCATGAGGGCCAGTTCCATATTGGTACCATGCGACCTGATGGCTCCGGCGAACGTGTGCTTGCGTCCAGCTATTTGATGGAAGGCCCAACATGGGCGCCAAATGGCCGCGTTTTGATGTTCTTTAAAGACCCAGGTGGCGATGCTGGTCCGCAGCTTTACACAATTGATGTGTGGGGCCGTAACGAGCAGCGTATTCCAACAGAAACCTTTGCTTCTGACCCGACTTGGTCGCCATTGTTGCGTTAAGATTGCGGTTACATGTTTGGTTTTGAGACGCAAAGACTAAACGTTATTGACGCGAAGAACATCGTTCGCGACGACAAAAGTGCGACGTCGCTTTATGTTCGACTTCCTGAGCTCTTAACAGATGAGGTGCTCACAACTTTACCGCCATATTTTGCCAGCGAGTTGGCCGAATATTCAGCAAAGGATTGGGTGAAGCGTCGGCTTGATGAAGGTGAGATGCTCGCCATTGTGGAGCGGCAATCCAACGCCATCATCGGTTTGATGTTTGTGTTCGTTGAAACCGATAGTAGTGATCAGCTTCATTTGCGGATCGGCTATTTGTTCCACAAGCGAGTGTGGGGGCAAGGCTTCGCGTCAGAGCTTCTTCTCGGTTTCGTTGAACATTGCGCCATGCGCTCAACAGTAGCTTCAATTGCCGGTGGCGTTGAAGTTGGCAATGTCGCATCCGCACGCGTTTTGGAAAAGGCGGGGTTCGAGCTGGACCAATCGCAATCGACGCTTGAAACACTGCAATATGTGAAAGCTTTCGTGCGTTAGCTATCTGACAAAGCTACCAGTATCAAATTTGTGCGTACTTGAAGCGTGATTGGCGTGTGCTTAATTTTGTACAGCCAAACTTGTTGGCGGGAAAGGACTGTGCGATGCCACGGATTGTTCGCTTTGAGGATATGCTTGGGTTGCTAAAGCCAAGCGATAAGATGCCTGTTTTGTTTTTGGGGCACGGCAATCCGCTTTATGCCATTACCGACAATGTGTTTGCGAAAAACTGGCGCAAGCTGGGCGATAGACTACCCAAGCCGCAGGCCGTTTTATGTATCTCCGCGCATTGGGAAACACGCGGCACGACGCTTGTGCATGTGGGCAAGCAGCCCAAAACAATCCATGACTTTTATGGCTTTCCGCAAGCCATGTTTGATGTGCAATATCCGGCGCCGGGCGCGCCAGATATCGCGCAGAAAACGGTTGATTTACTCGTCAATCATCACGGCGAAGAAAGCATGGAATGGGGACTTGATCACGGCGCATGGGCCGTGTTGCGGCATTTGTTCCCAGAGGCAGACGTGCCGGTATTTCAGCTTTCCATTGATATGTCGCTGAGCCTTGCCGATCAGTATGAACTCGCAAAAGAGCTCACGCAGTTGCGCCATCAAGGCGTGTTAATTGTCGGCAGTGGCAATGTGGTTCACAATTTGCGGCAAGTGGACATGCAAGGCAAAACCAAAGACTGGGCTATAGAATTTGATGTACGATTTGCTGAGCTTTTGGCAAAAGGCGACCATAAGGCACTTACAGACATGAGCGCATGGGGCACATTGTTCCGCCAAGCGCATCCGACCCACGAGCACTATTCACCTGCTATCTATTTGGCGGCGTTGACCAATGCGCAAGATGAGCTGGCATTTTTTAATGACCAGATGGACATGGGTAGCATTTCAATGCGGTCGTTTATCAGCCTTTGACGCCAAAATATGGCCATAACTGGTCACAATGTGGCCAGATTATCACGTCATTAACTGTGTTTGAGAACCCAGCATTAAGACAACTGGGCGTAAACAAGTTCGATAGAATTTTATCCAAATTTTGGAGCGAAGGGCCATGCTAATGGGTCAGAAAATCACGAGCCTTATGAAAGGCTTTTTTATTGTCCTCTTGGTTGCAGTGCTTGCAGCATGTGCGCGGACGCCAAATGGTGGCGTAGGCAATCTAGGACCAGGTCAAGCGGCTCCGGGTACAGCACAAGAGTTTTTGGTCACAGTTGGTGATCGCGTGTTCTTCACGACAGACAGCTCAGTTTTGACCCAAGAGGCCAAAGTGACGCTTGATAAGCAAGCTGTGTGGTTGAACCGTTACTCACAATATAAAGTGATGATTGAAGGTCACGCTGATGAGCGCGGCACGCGCGAATACAACATTGCGCTTGGCGCACGTCGTGGTTCGGCTGTGGTGAACTATTTGGTGAGCCGCGGTGTGAACTCAAACCGGATCACAACCAAATCGTTTGGTAAAGAACGTCCGGTTGCGGTTTGTAACGACATTTCGTGTTGGTCGCAGAACCGTCGCGCAGTGACCGTGTTGTTGCCGTAACCAACAAAGAAATCCTCTACTGGAGGCGGGCGCCGGGTATCGCATTGCGAGCCCGGCGTTTTTTTGTCTTATTTTTGTTTTACGTCACAAATTACAAAGGCTAAAAATAACCCGCATCTACTTCAAAGGGAGTAAGTATGAAACTGAAATCAAATTATCTGCGCGGCACGGCGATTGCTGGTGTTTTGTTGGCAGGTACATTTTTGAGCGTCGGCGCTTTTGCGGGGAAAACGACACCGCAAAGTGTAACAGATCGCCTTACCAATTTGACCCAACAGGCTGACCTGTTGAGCCAAGAGATCTTTCAACTACAACAAGGTTCTGGTCTGACGCCGCCGGCGAATGTGGGCACGCCTGCAACCTTCCGTGTTAGCCAGTCTTCTCGCCAGCTTGGCGAAATCAATGTGCGTTTGGATCAACTTGAAAACCAAATGCGGTTGATGAATGGACAAGTTGAGGGCTTGCAGTTCCAAGTCACTCAATTGCAAACTTTGCTTGAGCGCATGCAAGAGGATTATGAGTTCCGTTTCCAAGACCTGGAAGGCGGTGGCTCGGGAAAAACTAGTGCGGCACCTCGAACAGACAGCGTGACGCTGTCTGAGAGGCTGCCGCAGGAACAAACATCTCTTGAATCAACCGTTAATACACTTGGCACCATTAGCACTGACGCCAGTGGTCAGCCGTTAGACCTCAATTTCAACCCCGGCACAACGCTAAATGATGCTGATGCTGAGGCGCAGTATGAAGCGGGTTATGAGGCGATTTTACGTGGCGACTATCAATTTGCGAAAGACCAATTTGGCCAATATGTAGCGCTTTACCCCAACCACCGACAGGCCGCTGATGGACATCATTGGCTTGGCGAAGCGTTGATGCAAAATGGCGAGTTCGAAGAAGCCGCAGAAGTGTTTTTGACCGGGTATGAGAACTATCCAAATTCAACACGTGCACCAGATATGGTTTTGAAGCTGGGCATTGTATTGGCAAAGCAGGGTGAACGCGAAACCGCGTGTCGGACATTTATTGAAGTGTTGCGCAAATTCCCAGATCAACCCAGTGCCTTTATGAGCCGCGTTAGAAAAGAACAAAGCAACGCCCAATGCTAAATCAAAGTGCGCACCAATTGCCACTTGATGATCCTGATCGATTGTCTTTGCTGTTTGCTGCTGTGGCGGACGCGCAGCATATCGCGTTAGCGGTGTCGGGCGGTGTCGACAGTCTTTCATTGTTGCATTTGGCGTCCAAATGGCAGGGGCAAACGACAAATCCGCCCGCGATCACGGTTCTCACGGTAGATCATGGTCTGCGCGCGGAGGCGCAGGAAGAAACGGCATTTGTAGCTCAAACGGCGGAAACGTTGGGCTTGGATGTTGAGATATTGCGCGGCGAAGTGATCGACCCCGAAAGCGGCCTACAGGCCAAGGCGCGCGAATTGCGTTATAGCTTGATGGGCGAAGCCATGCACGAGCTGGGTATCCACACTTTGCTGACCGGTCACCATTTGGATGACCAAGCGGAAACAATTTTGATGCGTTTAGCGCGTGGGAGCGGCATCACCGGGTTAGGTGGTATGGCACCGTTCACAGTTCGCGGCGACATTGCCTTGGTGCGGCCTTTACTAAATGTGACGCGGCAAGAGCTTGAAGGTTATGTTGGTCGTTTGGACCTCGATCCGGTGCGGGACCCATCGAACCACAATCTGAATTTTGAACGTGTACGATGGCGCAAGCTTATGCCTCAATTGCAAGAGTTGGGCATGTCGAGCGAAAAGATGGGCAACGCTGCAATGCGGTTGCGCCGCGCAGATCAGGCGCTGATCGAATTGACTGAACAGCTTTATGCCGATCTTTTCTTAATCGATCCATTTGGCTGCGTACATTTCCAGACAGAAATGCTGGTAAAACAGCCCGCTGAATTGGGCGTGCGGCTTTTGTTTCGCGCGATTGATGATGCAGGCGGTGAACATGATGTGCCATCATTGTCTCAAGTTGAAAAGCTATACGACCACATCAGCGCCAATATTATCGGTTTGTCCAGTTTGACGGTCGGTGGCTGTGGCATAAAATTCAAAGATGGAATGGGCCAAATTTTTCGCGAGCTTGGCCGTATGCCAGATGAGAAAATTTGTGTTCGGCCTGGTGGAACTTACTTGTGGGATAAACGGTTCCGCGTGTTGGTTGCCGAGGACCATGCTGACGATATTGTGATTGCTCCAGCCGCTGACTTTAGCCGAAAAAAATTGGACAATCTGTTGCCTGATTTGCCATTTGTGCCAATTCAGGCCGTTCGATCATCGCCGTTGGTGATGTGTGGTGATGATATTTTGGCGCTTGGCGAGCACGTAATGACTTCTCAGGTCGACGTTTTTTGTACTTTTGGTCCAAACGCGCTGATGTAACGTTAATTAAATTAAGGTATGAGTAACGCCTTAAAGTTTAAGGGCTCATTTGTGTGCGCCAACCCCTTGTAACAATGGGTTGAGGTGCCTACATTCGGGCAAATCGAATTCTAATGAGAGATCGCGCACGCGCGATGTCCTAATCCAAGGCAGATCAATGAACGGCAATTTTCGAAACTTCGCCATTTGGATCGTAATTTTGGTGATGTTGCTGGCCCTGTTCCAGGTGTTCAACACATCATCTCAAACGACGTCCGCTGGCACGAAAACTTATTCCGAATTTATCGCGGACGTGAATGCTGGCAATGTCAGTTCCGTGGTTATTACGAATGATGT
>CAJXLH010000191.1 GCA_913055925.1 uncultured Maritalea sp.
CTTTCATCATCGGCACATAGGCTTTAGCCGTTTGAACGATATCACGTGTTGTGACTTTGCCGGTGAGGTGCTGCGCATCCCAAATCATGATTTGCGGTGGCAAGAACCCAATAACGCCAACTTTGATCGGGCGTTTGTTGCCTGCACCATCAGTGATTTCACGTTCAAGAATTTTGTAAGGCGCGAACAGCGTCTTGTCTTTGGTTGGGTCGGAACCCAACACGGTGCCCATCACAACGTTGGCGCTGACAAATGGGAAGCTTGCGCCTGCAAGTGCTTTGTCCAAGAAGCTTAGGCCATAATTGAATTCGTGGTTGCCAACGGTTGCAATGTCAAAGCCGAGCGTATTCATGGCTTCGATCATCGGGTGCAGATCACCTTCTTTGAAGCCACGCTCATACGCAACATAATCGCCCATTGGGTTCCCTTGAATAAGGTCACCATTGTCCATGAGCATGGAGTTTGTTGCTTCGGCGCGCACATCAGCGATCAATGACGCGGTGCGGGCTAGACCCATCGTGTCGCTTGGACGGTCCGCGTAATAGTCATATGGATGCACGGCGACGTGAATGTCGGTGGTTTCCATGATCCGCAAATGCGCTTGCGAGTTGCTCGCCATAGTTGCGAACGGGTGCATGGCGATCAATGCGCCAGCGCTCGCGGAACCCGCCAAAAACGAACGACGCGAAATAGAATTGAGAAGTGACATGATGTCCCCCTTGTTAGTGTTTCTCTAGGTGTTTGTGCGGTTGGCTCGGCGCACTTATGGGCGGGGCTGCATATTCATGAGGCTTTGATGTCAGTATGGACATCAGCCCGCTATTTGGTCGCGAATGTGAAAGGCGACGATTGCAGTGTGTCATAATTGGACCGTTTGGTAAAATTTTGATTTGGAATCGTGCGGCCAGTTGCCGTTGCGGGGCAAGGTTTACGCCTCAAATGTTGCAGTTTTCCGGCGGTCTAAAGACAGTTTTGTGACGTTTGATGCTTGTGGAAAATGTCGGGAAATGAACACAAAAAAACGCGCCGCAGAGGTCTGCGACGCGCTGGATAATGTTTGGATTTGAAGCGTTGTTACGCGTTCACAGTGCCGCGAACATTGTCCAAGAAACGCTTGAAGAGATAGTGGCTGTCATGTGGGCCAGGTGATGCTTCAGGGTGATATTGCACAGAGAAGATCGGCTTGCCGTCAACGGCGAGGCCACAATTTGACTGATCGAACAATGAAACGTGTGTCTGCGACACGCCAGCAGGTAGGCTGTCTGCGTCAACAGCAAAGCCGTGGTTCATCGATGTGATTTCCACTTTGCCTGTGGTGAGATCTTTCACCGGATGGTTCGCACCATGGTGACCTTGGTGCATTTTGACCGTTTTTGCGCCAAGAGCGAGGGCGAGAAGTTGATGACCAAGGCAGATACCAAACATTGGTTTGTCTGAAGCAACCAGTTCTTTGATAATGTCGACGGCATATTCGCCTGTGGCAGCTGGATCGCCTGGGCCGTTGGAAAGGAAAATGCCATCTGGGTTAAGTGCCAAAATGTCTTTGGCTGGTGTCGATGCGCTTACAACGGTGACGGTGACATCTTCGTTTGCGAGGCAGCGCAAGATGTTTGCCTTCGCGCCATAGTCAACTGCCACAATGTGGTTCTTTGGTGCGTCGATTGGCTTAAAGCCTTGGTTCCAAACCCAGCGGCCTTCTTTCCACTCATATGTTTTTGCGGTGGAAACGTCAGCGGCAAGATCGGCGTTTTCAAGGCCTTTGAAATTCGCGAGTGCTTCGGCGATTGCCTTCTCGTCAAATACGCCATCTGGTGCGTGCGCGATAACACCGTTGGTTAGGCCGTTTGTGCGGATGTAAGCGGTTAAGGCGCGTGTATCGACGCCAGAGATGCCAATGATGCCGCGTTCTTTGAGCCATTCGTCAAGGTGCTTGGCTGCGCGGTAGTTTGATGGGTTGGTGATATCTGCTTTGAGCACACAGCCGACCGCGCCAGTTCCTGTCGCATTGTCGAGTGTTTCGATATCTTCATCGTTCGCGCCAACATTGCCAATGTGTGGGAATGTGAATGTCACGATTTGGCCAGCATAAGAAAGATCGGTGAGGATTTCTTGGTAGCCGGTGAGCGCTGTGTTGAAGCAGACCTCGGCAACAGCGTGTCCTGTCGCGCCTAAACCGCGCCCTTCAATACGGGTGCCGTTTTCCAAAATCAAAAGTGCGGTGGTTTTTTCTTCCTGCCAGCCGGTCATTTCATTCCCCTTGACGCGATCTCTAATGGGTTGGGCATATGGCCCAAATTTGACCGATCCGGGGTATCTCAATTTGTGCGAAACCGTCAGCAAGTCTGGGGCTAGGCCAATGACTTTCAGCGGTTTGATCTGAGCTACTCTGGATCAGGCGGAAACTAAGAGAGAAAGAGGATTTCGTCAACAGATTCGAATAAAAGAATTACGTTATTAAAAACAATCATTTAGACCATTTGGTAAAGATGGTTTGGCATTGTGCATCTACTTAGGTATAACCATCGGATCGTAGTCAGCACGGAATTCATCGAAAAAATGCGAGATAAAATCAGTCAGGCGCTTAAAGAGTCAATCAAAGCGCGGGACACACGCCGCACGGCGACGTTTCGTTTGATCAACGCTGCGATCAAGGATCGCGATATTGCAGCGCGTGGCGAGGGCAAGGACCCTGCGTCCGAGCAAGAGATTTTGCAAATTTTGCAGAAAATGGTGAAGCAGCGGATCGAGTCTGCCACGGTTTATGAAGAAAATGATCGCGCGGAGTTGGCGCAGCAAGAGCGCGAAGAAATTGCGATCATCGAGGAATTGTTGCCACAGCCATTGAGCGACGATGAAGTTTCTGCGGCAATTCAAGACGCCATCAAAGAAACTGGCGCTGAAGGTCTGCGCGATATGGGCAAAGTGGTTGGCGTTTTGAAAGCCAAGTTCCCTGGTCGTATTGATATGGGCCAAGCGTCGAAGTCCGTGAAGGCGGCTTTGAACAGCTAAATCATGTCTGACGAGAATGCCGTCAGATTGGAGAAAATAGCGTCGCACCATAGTGCGGCGCTTTTATCGTTTGAGCGCGAAAACGCTGAGCACTTTACACAATACGTGCCGCCGCGCCCGCCAGAAATGCTGACTACGGATGGCATGACAGCTGCCATCCAATCGCTGGTCGATGAGATGGAGCGCGGCGAAGGCATGTATTTTGTGGCCCTTGATGGCGACGATGTTGTCGGTCGGTTAAACTTCACTTTTGACGGTGAAGCCGCTGAAGTTGGCTACCGTGTGGGCAAAAATGCCTCGGGTCGCGGTTTGGCGGGCTGGATGCTTAATGAAGGAGCAGCCGTGGTTAAGACCAGTGGCGTGATTTTGCGGCTCACCGGGCATTCTCTTTCCACAAACCCTGCCTCCATTCGCGTGATGGAACGCGCTGGGTTTGAACTTGTGCACGTTGACGAAGGTGGCGGCGCGAAAGTTGGTATGAGCGGCGATATCCACTTCTTTGAGCGTCAATTGTAGTTGATTGGCAGCGTTGCGATTGCAATGTGACCTGTTTGAGCATTAGATAGAGCTATGCGGTTTTCTGATCAGTTTCTGGACGACATTCGTGATCGAGTTTCGATCTCACAAGTTGTGGGAGAGCATGTCGCGTGGGATAAAAAGAAATCTCAGCCGCAGCGCGGGGACTATTGGGCGTGCTGCCCATTTCATGGTGAAAAAACGCCAAGTTTCCATGCGGATGACCGTCGCGGACGCTATCACTGTTTTGGCTGTGGCGTATCGGGTGACCAGTTTCGGTTTCTAACTGAGAAGACCGGTATGTCTTTCCCCGAAGCAGTGGAGCGGTTGGCAAATGTGGCAGGTTTGCCGATGCCGCAACAAGATCCGCAAGCGGCGGCGCGGGCTGAAAAGCGCAAATCGCTCTATGATGTGATGGACATGGCTGCAGGCTATTTTGAGCAAGCGCTGGCTGCAAATGTTGGCGCGCGGGCGCGTGGTTATTTGCATGAGCGCGGTGTGGCACCGAAATTTCAAAACATGTTCCGCCTCGGCTTTGCGCCAGACAGCCGAAACGGTTTGAAAGAATATCTCGCGTCCAATGGTGTGACGGCAAAAGAGATGATTGATTGCGGTTTGCTGGTAGCGGGCGATGACATCGCTGTGCCGTTTGACCGTTTTCGTGATCGTTTGATGTTCCCCATCACCGATATGCGGGGGCGTGTTGTGGCGTTTGGTGGGCGTGCTATGTCGCCCGAAGCGCGTGCGAAATATCTCAACTCGCCAGAGACTGATCTCTTCCATAAACGGCGGATGCTTTATAACGGCCAGATGGCTCGACAAGCGTCGCATGACGGTCAGCCCTTGATCGTTGTTGAGGGTTACATGGACGTGATCGCGTTGGTGCAGACCGGTTATAATGGCGCGGTGGCGCCGCTCGGTACGGCGTTGACGGACGACCATCTCGGTCTTTTGTGGAAGATGACCGACAGGCCAATTTTGTGTTTTGATGGCGATAGTGCAGGCCAGCGGGCAGCAGATAAATCAATGGATATTATGCTGCCAATGCTAAAGCCGGGTGTGACCGCAGAAATTATCCGTCTGCCTGAAGGCGTTGATCCGGATGATTTGATCCAGAAAGAAGGCCGACAAGGGTTTGAGGCATTGCTCAAATCGAAAGTGCCGCTGTCTGAGGCTTTGTGGGAGCGCGAAATTCGCGGTGCGCGTACGGACACGCCTGAAGCGAAAGCGGCGCTTGAGTTTAAGTTGAAATCGTTGGCCAATGAGATTGCAGATCAATCGGTGCGAAAGCACTATGGCCAAGCTTTTAACGATAAGCTTTATCAGCTTTTCCGCGCGGGCCGCGGGTTTGGTGCAAAGTCCAATACGCAACGTGGTGGTGGCAATTATCAATCTGGCGGGCAGGGGCGATTTTCTCGCGGCGGCGGCAATAAGGGTTATCAAGTTTCAAGTTCTTTAAAGCGAACTTTGATGCCGAATGCATCTGGCTCCGGCGTTGCGTCACGCGAGGCGGTGATTTTGGCCAGCCTGATCAACCACCCTGAGTTGGTTGAAATGCATTTGGAGGATCTAGCAGAAATTGATCTGCAATCTGGCATTGTCAGGAAAATGCTTGATCTCATTCTCGCCGCTTATTCTGGTAATCCAGAGATTAAAGCCGAGCAGCTTCGTGACCGATTGAGCGGTGCTGGGTTTGGTGAAGAGCTGGCGCGAGTTGACCATATAATGAAGAACCAAGGCATCTGGCAGGTGACCAGTCAGGCCGATTTTCGCGATGCGGAAGTTGGACTGAATCACGCTTTGGCCTTGCATTATAAATCTCATCGGTTAAATAGAGAGCTTAAGGCAGCCGAAATGGCGCTTGGAAATGAGCCAAGCGAAGAGTCGTACGAACGGTTGCGAGACATCCAGAACCAAATTACCAGTGTTGATGGCACTGAGGCTCTGATTGAGGGATTTGGTTCGTTATCTGGACGCTCGACGCGGAGCCTTTAGGGGTGCCGGTCGGGTTTTTTGCGTATTCGCGCTTGCGATACGTCAAATGGTAACGAATCGATAAGTCCGATTGTTTATTCCGTTACATACGAGAATTTGCAATCACCCTTGTTTGGGCTTTGTTGTCTCACCACATATTAACGGCAATCTTGCCGGCTATCCGTTCAGGAGAACATGAATGGCGACTAAGGCTCAGAAAGAAACTGAGAAGCCAGAATCAGGCGAAGGCCAAGAC
>CAJXLH010000192.1 GCA_913055925.1 uncultured Maritalea sp.
CGATTATTTTAGTCATATTTCGTCCCTATCAGAACAGAAACGGATCACGAGATGCGACCAAGGACAATCCGCTTTGTTAGTCTTTATTGGCGTCCGAACCAAAAGCTTCAAATAGCCCTTTTACCTTCTTAAAGAAACCCGTTGAGGTTGGGCTATTTTCTTTTGTGGTGAGCTCTTCAAACTCTTCAAGCAATTCGCGTTGGCGTTTGCTCAAGTTTTGCGGGGTTTCAACGTCCATCTGGATATAGAGATCACCCATTTGCTGGCTGCGCAAAACAGGCATTCCCTTGCCTTTCAAGCGAACGCGCTGGCCAGCTTGCGTGCCTTGCGGTACCTTTACTTTCGCGCGACCGCCACCAAGGGCAGGCACTTCAAATTCGCCGCCCAATGCAGCGGTTGTCATTGAAATCGGCACGCGGCAGAAAAGATCGGCGCCGTCGCGTTGGAACAAATCGTGCGGTTTGATCGAAACAAAAATATACAAATCACCCGCGGGCCCGCCGCGCATGCCTGCTTCACCTTCGCCAGAGAGGCGAATACGCGTGCCATCCTCGATGCCTTGCGGTACGTCTACAGACAATGAGCGGGTTTTTTGTTTGCGACCTTGGCCGTTGCAGTCTGTACAAGGCTGATCCATTGTCTCACCGCGGCCATGACAGGCCGGGCAGGTCCGCTCAATGGTGAAGAAGCCTTGCGCCGCACGCACCTTGCCATGCCCTTGACATGTGCCGCAGGTAGAAAATCCAGTGCCTGGTTTTGCGCCCGTGCCCTCACATGTTTCGCACTCAGAAAGTGTTGGAACGTCAATGTCGACGGTTTGGCCTTCAAAGGCGTCTTCGAGCGAGATTTCAAGATTGTAGCGAAGGTCGGAACCGCGCATGGCGGAGCTACGTTCGCGGCGTCCGCCGCCAGCGCCGCCCATAAAGTCGCCAAAGATATCTTCAAAGATATCGGACATAGACGACGAAAAATCGGAACCAAAACCTGGTCCGCCACCGCCGCCATTTTGAAACGCGGCGTGGCCATACCGGTCATAAGCAGCGCGTTTTTGCGCGTCTTTGAGGGTATCGTAAGCTTCTGAGACTTCTTTAAACTTGGCTTCCGCAGCTTCATCCCCCGGATTGCGGTCCGGGTGATATTTCATAGCCAGCTTGCGGTATGCCGATTTGAGGGCTTTCTCGTCAACATCTTTGCTGACACCCAGTGTTTCATAGAAATCTTTTTTAGACATGCGCGACCATTAGAGTTTTTTAAGGTGAGGCTTAATGCACGTCAGCGGGACGCTGGTTTTTCCAAGCGCCCCGCCAAGCGTGATCATTACGGCTTCAAGTTCGCCTTACGACTTGTGATCGTCGTCTTTGACTTCTTCAAAGTCGGCGTCCACCACATCATCGTCAGATGCGTCGTCACCTTCATACTCGTCGCTCTCATCGTCCTGGCTGGCCTGATACATGGCTTCACCAAGCTTCATTGAGCTTTGAGCAAGTGCTTGTGTTTTCTCTTTGATGAGATCGGCATCATCGCCTTCAAGCGCAGATTTAAGTTCTTCCAACGCGCCTTCGATGGCAGATTTAGCTTCATCATCAAGCTTATCGCCATGCTCAGCCATTGAGCTTTCTGTTGAGTGCACCAAAGCTTCGCCTTGGTTTTTCGCTTCAACAGATTCGCGTTTCTTCTGGTCAGCATCAGCGTTGGCTTCAGCATCCTTCACCATGGCTTCAATCTCGTCGTCTGAAAGACCACCAGAAGCTTGGATACGGATTTGCTGCTCTTTGCCTGTGCCTTTGTCTTTCGCAGACACATTCACAATACCGTTCGCATCAATGTCGAATGTCACTTCAACCTGCGGCACACCACGTGGTGCAGGTGGAATGCCCACCAAATCAAACTGACCAAGCAATTTGTTGTCCGCCGCCATCTCACGCTCACCTTGTGAAACACGGATGGTTACAGCTGACTGATTGTCTTCAGCCGTTGAGAACACTTGGCTCTTCTTTGTTGGAATGGTTGTGTTGCGATCGATCAATCGTGTGAACACACCGCCCAAAGTTTCAATGCCGAGCGACAATGGCGTCACGTCAAGCAAAAGAACGTCCTTAACGTCGCCTTGCAAAACGCCCGCCTGAATAGCCGCGCCAGAAGCAACAACTTCGTCAGGGTTCACGCCTTTATGTGGCTCTTTGCCGAAGAACTCTTTCACTGTTTCTTGGATCTTTGGCATACGTGTCATGCCGCCAACCAAAACAACTTCGTCAATCTCACCGGCTGAAATGCCAGCATCTTTCAACGCTGCTTTACATGGCTCAATTGTGCGCTTGATGAAATCATCAACCAATTGCTCAAGCTTCGCGCGTGTTAGCTTCAACTGAAGGTGCTTCGGACCAGATTGGTCTGCAGTGATAAACGGAAGGTTCACTTCAGTCTGTGTTGCAGATGACAATTCGATTTTGGCTTTTTCAGCTGCTTCTTTCAAACGCTGTAGCGCAAGCTTGTCACCACGTAGGTCGATGCCATTTTCGCGTTTAAACTCGTCTGCAAGGTAATCAACCAAGCGCATATCGAAGTCTTCACCGCCAAGGAATGTGTCACCATTGGTTGATTTAACTTCAAAAACGCCATCGCCAATTTCGAGAACGGAAATATCAAACGTACCGCCGCCCAAGTCATAAACAGCGATCGTGCCAGCTTCTTTTTTATCAAGGCCATAAGCAAGCGCTGCTGCTGTCGGCTCGTTGATAATCCGCAAAACTTCCAAACCAGCGATTTTGCCCGCATCTTTGGTTGCTTGGCGTTGGCTGTCGTTAAAGTAAGCAGGTACTGTGATCACAGCTTGTGTCACATCTTCGCCGAGGAAGCTTTCCGCTGTTTCTTTCATCTTTTGCAAGATCATTGCAGAGATTTGAGAAGGCGAATATTTTTCGCCGCGTGCTTCCACCCAAGCGTCACCGCTGTCCGCTTTTACGATTTTATAGGGAACAAGATCTTTATCTTTTTTCACCATTGGATCGTCAAAACGACGACCAATCAAACGCTTAATGGCGAAAAGCGTATCTTCAGGGTTGGTTACAGCCTGGCGTTTCGCTGGCTGACCAACTAGGCGCTCATCTTCAGTGAAGGCAACCATTGAAGGCGTTGTGCGTGCACCTTCTGCGTTTTCGACAACCTTTGGCTCAGAACCATCCATGATCGCAACACATGAGTTGGTGGTTCCAAGGTCGATTCCAATAACTTTACCCATTTATAAACCTCTTAGTTGGCAGACCCTTTGTCTGACCCCGTTTCCAGCAGTCTTTCACCGGCATTAGCCGTTTGGGTCCCTCATATTTGAGTTTGAGCACCGTCATGCTCAAAATTCTCAGTTGCCCGGTATATAGGAAGCATCTATTTGCCCTTCAAGCTCAATTGGGCAAATTTTTAAGGCGTTTAAAACCACCAAAAATGCTGTCCTTATGCCGCCTGAACCACTCAAACAGGTTGGACCGTAAAAACAAGCGCGGTTATATAGACCGCAATGGTTTAAAAAGCGACAGTAAAATTTCATCAATATGCGAATTTTTCCCGGAACCCTTGATAAAAACGCCCAATCTGAGCTGCTCAATCAAATTGAGGCCGCGCTAGACGTTGCGCCGCTCTTTGTGCCACGAATGCCACGCACAGGGAGGGCTTTTTCGGTGCGCATGTCCAATATGGGCAGTTTAGGCTGGGTTTCAGACAAAGAGCGTGGTTACCGCTATCAAACCCTTCACCCCGAAACAGATGCGCCATGGGCGCCGATCCCGCAGTCGCTTCTTACCCTTTGGCGTGAGCTAACCGACTATCCGCACGGCCCCGAAGCGTGCTTGATCAATTATTATACAAGCGACGCCAAAATGGGCTTGCATCAGGATAGGGATGAAGAAGATTTCGACGCACCTGTTTTATCAGTGTCGCTAGGTGATCGGGCGCGGTTTCGTCTTGGCGGTCAAAACCGCAAAGACAAAACCAGCTCCATGGATATCTCGTCCGGTGACGTGTTGATTTTGGAAAAACAAACACGGCTCGCATTCCACGGCATTGATCGAATATACCCCAATTCTTCCAATCTTTTGGACGGCAGGCAGCACTTTCCCGACGGTGGACGCATCAATCTCACCCTGCGCCGCGTGACAAAGCCCTAAACAGCGAGCAGTCGCCGGTCGATGTAATTATTGGGCGACCAAAATTTCGACAAATCATAACTTGGCGTTGGTCGACCAAAATAGAAGCCTTGCATTTGATCGCAGTTCAGCTGCCGCAACATCGCAACGTGGCATTCGCTCTCCACACCCTCGGCGGTAACATGCATGTCGAGCGTGTGCGCAAGCGCAATGATTGTTGAAATCACCTGCTTTGTTTCTTCGCAGCACACTTCCTCGTCCCGCAAGAAAGAGCGGTCAATTTTGATTTTGTCGAACGGGAATTTCCAGAGATAGCCAAGCGAAGAATAACCGGTACCAAAATCATCCATAGCGATAGAGACGCCTAAGGCTTTTAGCCCAATTAGCTGAGACAAAATACCATCGGTATCTTGCATCAAGAGACTTTCTGTTATTTCGAGCTCAAGGCGGTTTGCAGGGAGACTGGTTGTTTTCAACACGCGCTCGACGGTTTTTACAATGTTGCCACTTTCGAACTGAACTGCAGACAAGTTGACCGCCAGCCGAATATGATTGGGCCAATGCACGGCCGCACGGGCAGCCTTATGCAAAATTGCGGCCCCAAACTCTTCCATAATCCCCATATCTTCAGCGATGGGAATAAACTTTTCTGGTGAAACGATTTGCCCGGCGGCATCTCGTAAACGAACCAAAGCTTCAAAACTACACACCTCCATTTGCGCGCCGCAAATCAGTGGCTGAAAATGAACGTCAAAAGTATGGTGTTTTGTTGCGTGTCGAATAAGCGACTCGAGCGCGCGGCGCTCCGCAATACCGCGTTCCATTTCTTGATCAAATATAGCTGTTTTGTTTCCGCCTGCCGACTTGGCGACTTTAAGTGCGGTTTCTGCTTTTTTTATCAAGTCGGGAACATCTTTGGCATCGGTCGGATAAACCGCGGCGCCAACGCTCGCGGTTGCAAGTTGTTTTTGACCATCCGCTTGAAAACTGATCGAGAGCGCTGATTGTAGTTCTTCTAGGAAGTCTTGTAACTTCCCTCTGTCCGTGAACGGCGTAACACAAGCATATTCATCACCGCCGATGCGGGCGATGGAAAGAGAGTTGCCACAGGTATTTTTTAGTGTGGAGGCGAACAAGGTCAAAAGCTGATCACCAACTTCATGGCCCGCTTCATCGTTGATCTCTCTGAACCCGTCCACATCGATGGTTGCCAAAAGAAGTTTTTCAGCTTTTTCGGTATTGCTGCAGGCGTTTTCAAGTTTTTGGATGAGGCGTTTCCGATTATCGAGACCGGTGAGCGGGTCATGGGCAGTCAAATAATGCGCACGCTGGTCGGCCAAATCGGCCACCTTTCGAGATTTTGCGCTCAAATATGCCGGAACACCAACGACAAAAATCGCTGTCACGCTAAGCAATAAGGAAATTTCCCAAATCGCGATATGAAACAAATCGAACCGCTCGGTCTGATCCACACGTATGCGCAGCGCATATTGCAGCACGCCATCTTTTAAAATCGGGTGGTTAACCTCTGCATAGTGGAGCGGATCAAGCCTTCCATCACCAACCCCTAGTCGCACAATATGGCTCGCCAGATCGACGTTTAA
>CAJXLH010000193.1 GCA_913055925.1 uncultured Maritalea sp.
GGGCGACCTGCCGGAATGGGATCTGACCGATCTTTACCCTGCAAAAGACAGTGCGGAAGTCAAAGCGGACTTTGAATTTTGCGAAAAAGAATCGCAAAAATTTGCTGATGACTACAAAGGCAAATTGGAAGAGCTTGCGAAAAATGGTGGCCTGATCGAAACGATCACGCGGTATGAAGAGCTATCGGACAAAATGGGCCGTTTGGGTTCTTATGCCTATTTGCAATATGCGCAAAACACCACCGACCCGGATCGTTCGAAATTCATGGGCGACACCAACGAGAAACTAACGAGTTTTTCAAAACCGTTGTTGTTCTTTACGCTTGAGATGAACCGCATTGATGACGCGGTTTTGCAGGCTGCATTTGAAAAAGACGCAGCTCTTGCGCGTTACAAGCCTTGGTTTGATGAATTGCGCAAAGCCAAGCCATATCAGCTTGAGGATCGTGTCGAGGAACTCTTCCACGATAAGTCTGTCACGGGTCGTTCGGCATGGAACCGTCTGTTCGACGAAACTATGGCGAGCCTGAAGTTTGACGTTGATGGTGAGGAGTTAGCGCTCGAGCCGACCTTGACCATGATGACTGACAAAGATGGCACAAAACGCGAAGCAGCGTTTAAGGGGCTCGTTGGTACGCTGGGTGAGAACCAACGTTTGTTTACACACATCACCAACGTCTTGGCCAAAGACAAAGAAATCTCTGATCGCTGGCGCGGTTACGAAGATGTGGCGGATAGCCGTCACCTCGCTAACTCGGTTGAGCGTGACGTGGTGGATGCGCTGGAAAGCGCTGTACGAACCTCTTATCCCAAACTTTCACACCGCTATTACGCGATGAAAGCCAAATGGTTCGGCATGGAAAAGCTGAACGCTTGGGATCGCAATGCTCCTTTGCCGGACGATGATGATCGTTTGTTCAACTGGCACGAAGCAACCAGCATGGTAATGGATGCGTACGGTAAGTTTTCGCCAGAGCTTGCCGAAGTGGCCCAGCCATTCTTTGGATCGGGCTGGATTGATGCGCCTGTTCGAGAAGGCAAAGCGCCTGGAGCGTTTGCACACCCAACAGTACCAAGCGCGCACCCATATTTGATGCTCAACTATCTTGGTAAAGCGCGCGATGTGATGACATTGGCGCATGAGCTTGGCCATGGTGTCCACCAAGTGCTTGCCGCCGACCAAGGTCCATTGATGGCATCTACACCGCTAACCCTCGCTGAAACAGCCAGTGTATTTGGTGAAATGCTGACCTTCCGCTCATTGCTCAATGCAACGACGGACAAAAAAGCGCGTTTCGCTTTGTTGGCGGGCAAAGTTGAGGACATGCTCAATACGGTTGTACGGCAGATCTCGTTTTATACTTTTGAGCGCAAAGTGCACACGGCGCGTCGGAACGGTGAATTGCGATCTGAAGAGTTGAACCAAATGTGGGTGGATGTGAGCAAGGAGAGCCTTGGGCCATCTGTGATCCTAAACGAAGGTTACGAGAACTTCTGGTCGTACATTCCGCACTTCATCCACGCGCCATTTTATGTGTACGCCTATGCGTTTGGTGACTGTCTTGTGAACTCACTTTACGCGCAATATCAAAAATCAGAAGACGGATTTGCAGAGCGCTATCTTGACTTATTGCGCGCTGGCGGGTCCAAACATCATTCAGAACTTCTTGCGCCATTTGGTTTGGATGCAAAAGACCCAGATTTCTGGTCACTTGGGCTTTCTATGATCGAAGGTCTAATTGACGAGTTGGAAGAAATGGACGCCTGATCGGCGTTCGCAACGTTCATAAAACGGAGAGATAAATGAGCTCGAAGAACGAAGTTTTTGAAGATCAGCAAAAAACATATGCTGGCTTTCTAAACATGTTGAAATACTCAACAGCAGCCATCGTTGTGGTGTTGGTGTTGATGTATTTCTTCCTCGTTGCCTAATTAGCAACGAGATCTCGTGCCGCAAATGTGGGGGCGGCGCATTTTGTTAATGCGTTTTGGGATGCGAGAATTATCTCGCAGACCGTGGGGAGTAAGGCATGAAGATTGCGATCTTACGCGAAACTGCCGCCAACGAAGCCCGCGTGGCGGCGACACCGGAAACGGTGCAAAAATATATTGGGCTCGGCGCTAAAGTTAGTGTCGAAAAGGGAGCCGGTTTAGGCTCCCAAATTCCCGATGCGGAATATAAATCGTCAGGGGCGACAGTCTCTGCCAGCGCATCTGCAGCTGCAAAAGGTGCAGATATTGTTCTCACCGTTCGTCGACCAGATGCGAAAGCCTTAGCAGGTGCCAAGAAGGGCGCGCTGGTTATTGGTCAGATGGACCCGTTTGGCAATGAAAAAGACGTCAACGCGCTCGCGAAAGCCGGGTTTGATGTGTTTGCCATGGAGTTCATGCCGCGGATCACACGTGCGCAGGTGATGGACGTTTTGTCGTCACAGGCGAATTTGGCCGGCTATCAAGCCGTTATTGAAGCTGCGACAGCATTTGACCGCGCGTTTCCAATGATGATGACGGCTGCGGGTACGGTGCGTCCGGCCAAAGCGTTTGTTATGGGCGCTGGCGTTGCTGGCTTGCAGGCCATAGCGACAGCAAAGCGTTTGGGCGCTGTTGTTTCGGCAACGGACGTTCGTCCTGCTGCGAAAGAGCAAGTTGAATCTTTGGGTTCAAAGTTCATCGCTGTTGAAGATGACGAGTTCAAGCAAGCAGAAACCGCTGGCGGTTACGCCAAGGAAATGAGCAAGGAATATCAGGCCAAACAAGCTGAGCTTGTCGCGGCGCATATTGCCAAGCAAGACGTTGTGATCACCACAGCACTTATTCCTGGTCGTCCAGCACCACGTTTGATCACCAAAAAAATGGTTGAATCAATGGCACCGGGTTCGGTGATTGTTGACTTGGCCGTTGAGCGCGGCGGCAACGTTGAAGGCGCCAAAGCAAATGAGATTGTCGACCATAAGGGCGTCAAAATCGTTGGCTTTGAAAACATGGCTGGCCGTATCGCCACCAGTGCATCAACGCTCTATGCGAAAAACTTGGCCGCGTTTTTGGAAACGCTTGTCGACAAAGAGAACTCACAATTGGCGGTTGATCCAGAAGATGAATTGGTTGCCGCAACACAACTTACGCGCGATGGCGCAGTTGTGCACCCCGCCTTTGCTGGCGAGAAGGGAGCAAAATAATGTCCGCATCTACTGAACAAATGGCAGATGCCGCAGGCGCTGCAGCCGCAGCGGTATCTGGCGGTGCAATTGACCCGTTTGTATTTCGCCTCGCAATTTTCGTTCTTGCGATTTTTGTCGGCTACTACGTTGTTTGGAGTGTAACGCCAGCGTTGCACACCCCATTGATGTCGGTGACCAACGCGATTTCATCGGTTATCGTTGTGGGCGCTTTGCTTGCTGTGGGGGTAGAACTTGCAGCGGATAGCAACTGGATTTCCAAGGTGTTTGGTTTCATTGCCCTGGTCTTTGCCAGCGTCAATATTTTCGGCGGATTTCTCGTCACCCAACGCATGCTCGCCATGTATAAGAAGAAGGGGTAACGGACAATGATTTCTGCAAATATTGCTGCTGTTCTTTACCTCGTTTCCGGGGTTCTCTTCATCTTGGCTTTGCGCGGACTTTCGTCTCCTGCAAGTGCGCGTCGTGGTAATACGTTCGGCATCGTTGGTATGGCGATTGCCGTCGTCACAACGCTTCTCATCGCTGCGCCGTCTGACATGCTCTCTTGGGCATTGATTATTGGTGGTATCGGCCTTGGTGGTGTTATTGGCGCTGTGATGGCGCGTCGCATCGCGATGACTGATATGCCGCAATTGGTTGCGGCGTTCCACTCGCTTGTTGGCCTTGCGGCCGTGTTTGTTGCGGCTGCTGCTTTGTATGCACCGGATGCGTTTGGCATTGCAACGGACGGGCACATTCACGCTCAGGCTCTTGTTGAAATGAGCCTTGGTGTGGCAATTGGTGCTTTCACGTTCACAGGTTCCGTGATCGCGTTTGCAAAGCTAAATGGCAATATGTCTGGTAAGCCGATTATCTTGCCAATGCGTCACCTCATCCACATCGCCATTGGCGTGGTGTTGGTGTACCTCGTTTGGCAGTTCACGATTACCGGTGACCCGTGGCTCTTCTGGGTGATCACCGTTCTAGCGCTCATTTTGGGCGGATTGATGATTATCCCAATCGGCGGCGCGGACATGCCTGTGGTTGTCTCAATGCTCAACTCTTACTCAGGTTGGGCTGCGGCTGGTATCGGCTTTACGCTTGGCAACACGGCATTGATCATCACCGGTGCGCTGGTGGGCTCTTCAGGCGCGATCCTTTCTTACATCATGTGTAAGGCGATGAACCGCTCGTTTATATCTGTGATCCTTGGTGGCTTTGGTGGCGATGACGCCGCTGCAGGTTCTCAAGAAGAAGAGACACGTCCGGTGAAGCAGGGCTCTGCTGACGACGCTGCGTTTATGATGAAAAACGCTGGCAAGGTCATCATCGTACCTGGCTACGGTATGGCGGTTGCGCAAGCGCAGCACGCTCTACGTGAGATGAGTGACCTACTCAAAGCCGAAGGCGTGGAAGTGAAGTATGCGATCCACCCAGTGGCGGGTCGGATGCCGGGTCACATGAACGTTTTGCTTGCTGAAGCAAATGTGCCTTACGACGAGGTGTTTGAACTTGAGGACATCAACTCCGAGTTCAGCCAAGCCGACGTTGCTTTTGTCATCGGTGCGAACGACGTGACCAACCCTTCAGCTAAAACGGACCCGCAGTCGCCAATCTTTGGCATGCCGGTTCTTGATGTTGAAAATGCGGGAACAGTATTGTTCATCAAACGCGGTATGGCCGCAGGTTATGCTGGCGTTCAGAACGAATTGTTCTTCCGTGACAACACCATGATGCTGTTCGGCGATGCGAAGAAAATGACCGAAGATATTGTGAAGTCATTCTCGCACTAATAGGCGAACAAAGTGATTTGAGAAGGGCGCCCATTGCGGCGCCCTTTTTATATGGGGGTGTCACCCCAAGATCCCGCGAATTCATCTCGATCAATAAGCTTGAAGTGTCCGTCTGCAACAGTTGCCTTTTCAATTCGGTCCAACCGAAACGTACGCTTTGCTTCGCGCAGTCGATCCCAGACAAGGACATACCAAACCGGATAATTGAGCAGCAAATAGTGTGGTTCGATAACGCGGTTGGTTTTAGTGTCGCTTTCTGACCGGTAAATGATGTTGCTGGGCTGCATTTCTACAAAGGCCTCGTGCAGCTTGCCGACGATTTTCTCGCGTTTCGGGCTGAAGCTTTGCTGCACTTGAAACGACGCTGTTCCACCGACCACAACTCGGTTTTTCAGTCGTTCCACGCGTTGACGTTTCTCTGGTGAAAAAGAAGCGACAAGCTTTTGGCGAATGGACCGCAGATTGCCCAAGAAGATCTGCGATTGCATTTTTTCGGCAATGGCAAGACTGACCAGCAGATCAACTGCCTCGGTGTAGTTGAGGTTCATACGCCCAATGCCCCAGCGGGCGCTCAGACGTATCCCGCCGCCGCGGCCCCGGTCAGCTTCGATTGGCAGTCCTTGATCTCTTAACAATTCAATATCTCGCGTCGCGGTGCGCGCGCTGACATCAAGGCGCGAGGCAAGATCTTCAACTGTTAAGACATCGCCTTGCTTGAGTAAGGTCTCAACCAATTCGAGCCGTTCGATGCGGTTTAGTGTTGTTTTGGTCATGGTGAAACAAAT
>CAJXLH010000194.1 GCA_913055925.1 uncultured Maritalea sp.
ATATACAGAAGGCCGCTACGAGATTCGTATCTTCCCAGCTGGTCAATTGGCTAACGATCCGAAAGCGATCGAACAGCTTCAGCTTGGCGGTATCGACTTCACTGTGTCTGCGACAGGTTCATATGCAACGCACCTGCCTTCGCTAAACCTAACTGCTATGCCATTCCTTGTTGATACATATGAACAAGGCTGGGAGCTATATGACAATTCAAAGTGGCTTCAAGGCGAATTCGACAAGCTACCTGAAAAGGGTTTCCGCGTTTTGGCGACTTGGGAAGCAGGCTTCCGAAGCTTTACAACCAAGAACCCACTTAACTCACCTGAAGATGCGGTTGGTCAGAAAATGCGGGTATACCCGAACGATATGATCCGCTGGTCAATGGAAGCGATTGGTTTCCAAACTGTGGTGATGCCAATCACAGACGTTTACCTGTCTATCCAACAAGGCACAGTGAACGGTCAAGAAAACCCAGTTGATACAATCAAGTCACTTCGTTTCTACGAAGTTGCACCAAACATCACCTTGACCCGTCACGTTTATAGCCCTCTACCGCTTACAATCTCAGAAGCGACTTGGCAGAAGTTCTCAGACGCAGACAAAGAAGCTGTGTTGAAAGCCGCTGCCGAATCTTCAGACTTCAGCCGCCACCTCGTCAAAAACTCAGTCGAGAAGCAGCTAGAAGAAATGAAGGCAGAAGGCGCAACGGTCACTGTTCCTGAAATTCTTCCATTCCGTAACGCTGTTTTCCCAGTTTATGAGAAAGCACGTGGCGTTTATGGCGATGAGCAAGTGAACCAGATTTTGCAAGACGCTGCGGATATCCGCGAAGCGCTCCCTGCAATGTAAGAAACAAATGCCGGGGTTCGCCCCGGCATTTCCCCAGTTGGGAGGATGTTATGGACTTTCGGCCGATTTATCCAGTTGGTCTGGTTTGGCTTAGCAAACTAATCGATTTCGCGCTCATGGCGGGCGGTGCATCAATTGTCATTTTGGTGTTCACCAACGCTTCGCTTCGTGGCTTTGCTGGTTTTGATCTCGCTTGGTCGCTTGAGGTCACCGCGTTTTTGCTTTTGTGGGTCACCTTTTTGGGCTGTGCAGCAGCGGTCGCTCGTGGCGCTCATATGCGCGTTACCGAGATTGTGGAAACACTGCTCCCGCAAACAGCGCAGCTTTGGCTAACGCGCATCATCGATGTCGCGATCATCGTTCTCCTCATTAGCCTTATTTACACGGGCTATTCGATTTCGTCCCACACATGGGCGCAAAAAACCACCGTGCTTTATTGGCCGGTTGGGCTGCTCTATGCGTCAATGCCAGTTGGCATGGCCCTCAGCCTGATCTTTCACCTCTATAATGTGGGCGTCGAAATTTTCGCGCCGCACCTGATCAAAGATAACCTCTCGCCGCATCACAATGACGGCGCCGATCTGGAGGATCTGTCGTGACCCTTTTATTCGTTGTTTTCGTATTTTTGGCATCCGTTTTTCTCGGCATGCCTTTGGTTTGGGCAATCCTTCTTACAGCCGTATTGCCGATCATTGTTTTTGATCTCGGCTTTCCCCTTCAGGCACTCTACCTGAACTTTATCGGTGGCGTGGAACCCAACCACTTTATTGCCATTCCGCTCTTTATCATCGCCGGCGAATTGATGAGCCGCGGTGGCGTTGGTATGCGCATCATCACATTTGCTCGCGCCGCATTTGGCTTCATGCCCGGCGGTTTGGGCATGGTTGTTGTGGGCGCATCGATGATTTTTGGTGGCATCTCTGGTTCAGCTATTGCTGACAGCGCGGCCATTGGTTCGGTGATGATCAAAAACATGGCCAAGCAAGGTTATGACAAAGGCTTTTCTGCCGGTCTCGTCGCATCTGCTGGCACAATTGGCATTATCATCCCGCCTTCAATCCCAATGCTGATTTATGGCTTTGTGGGCAACGTTTCCGTGGCCGACCTGTTTTTGGCGGGCATGGTCCCTGGCATCATTTTCGGTCTGTTCTTTATGGGCGTTTGCTACTATGTCGGCAAAACCTCTGGCTGCGATGCTGGTGGCGAACGCGTGAGCCGTCGCGAATTGTGGAATTCCTTCATTGGCACGGCACCTGCTTTGTTCATGCCTGTGCTCATTCTCGGCGGCATTTTCTCAGGCTGGGTCACTCCAACCGAAGCCGCAGCGCTTGCGGTTGTCTATGGCCTAGCAGTGACCATTTTTGTCTACCGCGATTTCAACATCAAAGACCTGCCTAAGCTTTTGGTCGATGCATTTGTAACAAGTGCTGTAGTGATGGTCGTTATTGGCGCAACGACCGTGTTGGGTTGGTTGATCACGCTCGAACAAATGCCGCAAATCTTGGTCGCCTTTGTGCAAGAGTTCTCCTCAAGCCCTTGGATGTTCTTGCTCCTCGTGAACATCGTATTGTTGGTGCTTGGCTTGGTCCTCGACCCAGTACCGGCCATTCTGTTGACGGCGCCGCTGTTCTTGCCAACAGCGCAAGCCTTCGGCGTTGATCCCGTGCATTTGGGTGTCATTATGACCTGCAATGTGGCGGTTGGCCTCTTTACCCCACCGGTTGGTGCGACACTTTACGTTGCCTCACGCATTTCCGGCGTCGGTGTTCTGTCAATCGCGCGCAAAATGGCGCTTCTCTACATCGCTGCGATCGCCGCTTTGTTATTGGTCACCTATGTGCCTGCCGTGTCCATGACCATGGTCGGCGTTTTCAACTAGGTGCGTTCCATGTTTGCAGTAGTTGTTAAATTTAGAATCAAACCTGAACATTGGGGGCAATTCATGCCCCTAATGCAACAAAACGCACAAGCATCTGTTTCACTTGAACCAGAGTGCAAACAATTCGATGTGCTCACCGATCCAGCGCGCCCCAACGAGGTATTGTTGTATGAAATTTATACCAATGCCGAGGCCTTTCAGACGCACTTAAAAACCCCGCATTTCATCGCCTTCGACAAGCAGGTTTCTGATATGATCGACGACAAAATCGTTGAGACATATGCTGAGGTGAGTTGATGGCCAACTGGGAAATCTATGCGGTAAAATATGCGGAACGCAATGAGCGGACGCGGGCCGACAGCTTTATCGACGACCCTCACCATGATGTGCAGCACGATATGGATTATTTCATCTGGGTGCTGAAACGCGACGATGAGATCATTCTGGTGGATACCGGATATGACCAAGCTGAAGGTAAACGTCGCGAGCGTCCCATTTGCATTGACCCGCGTGAAGCACTAAAGCCCTTTGATTTGAGGGCCGAGGACGTTCGCGCGGTGATCGTCACGCATTTGCATTATGATCACGCAGGCGGACTTGAGCTTTTCCCAAATGCCAAACTTTACATCCAAGAAAGTGAAATGGCCTTCGCCACAGGCCCTTGCATGTGCGATCCAACACTTGCTGCCCCTTTCACCGCAGACCACGTCTGCGAAGCGGTTAAACGGGTTTATTCAGGCAAGGTCGAGTTTGTCGATGGCGATGCTGAAATCACCGACGGCATCACCGTGCATTGTATAGGCGGCCATTCCAAAGGCCTGCAATCCGTGCGGGTACGCACCGATGCGGGATATGTCTGTCTCGCGTCAGATGCCGCACATTATTATGAGAATGTTTTTGCGAAAAAGCTGTTTCCAATTGTGGTTGAGCGCGAGCAAATGCTGGTCGGCTTTGAAAAACTCCAAGAGCTTGCCTCAAAACCACAGCTCATCATCCCCGGGCACGACCCACTGGTGCGCCAGCATTTCCCAAATGTCCTCGCACCGCACATCTTTCGCCTAGATCAAGGCCCAATCAAGGATTTTGAAACATGAAAATCGGCGTCATAGCTGATGATTTTACAGGCGCGTCCGATATCGCGTTGATGCTGCGCAATCACGGCATGAATGCGCGCCAATTTGTCGGCACGCCCGATTTGGATGCAAGTGACGTGGATGCAGGTATTGTATCGCTCAAGTCCCGAACCTGCCCGGTGAATGAGGCAGTGGAGAAATCCCTTGAAGCTTGCGACTGGCTGCTTAAGCAAGGGGCCGAACAGATCATCCTAAAAGTGTGTTCAACGTTCGATTCAACACCACACGGAAACATTGGCCCTGTCGCTGATGCGCTGGCCGACCGGTTGGGCGAAGATGTGGTTGTGGTTTGCCCGGCATTTCCCGAGAATGGGCGCAGCGTTTATCAAGCGCACCTGTTTGTTGCTGATCAATTGCTAAACAAATCTGGGATGCAAAATCACCCCCTTACCCCAATGACTGAAGCCGATTTACGTCTAGTTTTGGCCCCGCAGACAAAATGGGATGTGGCACACATAGATTTTGCCACCATCGCGCAAGGTCGCACGGCGATTAGTGCGGCGCTTGAAAACCAGCAAAAGAAAATGGTCATCGCCGACGCCATTCAAAACAAAGACCTTGTTGAAATCGGCGCGGCTGCGGCGAACAGAAAACTATTGGTTGGCGGCTCCGGCATCGCCATGGGTCTACCGGCAAACTTTGGGACCAATGCCGAAATTTCACCTTGGACGGGAAAACCCGGCCCCGCGCTTATCCTATCTGGCTCATGCTCGACCGCCACACGTGGGCAGGTGGCAAAATATGCTGAAGGTTCGGCGGACAACACGCTCGAACTCAATGCGCGAGAGATGATCAACAATCAATATGATCCATCGCGCATTGCTGACTGGGCACTGACACGAGAACAAACGCCGCTTGTTTATTCATCAGCAGATCCAGAGGTGGTCAAAGCAGCACAAGCGGAGTTTGGCCAAGAACGCATTGCCACTGCCTTTGAGCAGTTCTTCGCGCAACTCGCGCGCGCCTTTGTGGAAATTGGCGGCGAACGCATCATCGTCGCTGGCGGAGAAACTTCTGGCGCGGTCGTTGAAGGGCTTGAGGTTACCGCTATGAATGTCGGCCCGCAAATCGCACCCGGAGTGCCCGCGCTTGAGTTGGCCGAAAATGGCACCGCCCTCGCCCTTAAGTCAGGCAATTTTGGTGCGCCGGACTTCTTTGAACACGCAATTAAGGTCCTAGGATCAAACCATGAGTGAAGCCAGCAAACAAAAAGAACAGATCGCCCTTTGGGCCAAATCTATGTTTGATCGCGGTTTAACCTGCGGTGCATCAGGCAATATTTCTGTCCGCCTTAGCACAGGCGAATTGCTGGTCACGCCCACAGGCAAATCCATGGGCTTTTTGGACCCTGCCGAAATCTCGCATTTCGACACAAATGGTACGCTTATCGACGGACTTGCCCCCACAAAAGAGCTACCGCTACACAGCGCCTTTTACGAAACCCGCAACAATACTGGTGCCGTTGTGCACCTCCATTCGACCCACTCGGTCGCGCTATCGGTGCTGCCCGAAACGGACCCAGACAATGTCATTCCTCCCTTGACCGCTTATTCGATCATGCGCGTCGGCAGAGTAAAATTGCTGCCGTTCTTTGTCCCTGGAGATCCTGAAATGGGCAATGCCGTGCGCGGGCTGGCCGGCAAGCGCTCGGCCGTTTTGCTTGCCCATCACGGCCCCGTCGTAGCCGGAAAAGACTTAGAAGCGACCGTCTTCGCCATGGAAGAGTTAGAAGAAACCGCAAAACTTGCCCTCATCACCCGCGGCGCATCACCTATCCTTCTAAGCGATCAACAGCAACAAGAGCTGCTTCAAAAGTTCCCACCCGCTTAGTCGCTCGCAACTCCTTCTGTTTGCAAATGTCTAGGC
>CAJXLH010000195.1 GCA_913055925.1 uncultured Maritalea sp.
TTTGAAATCTCTGACGTTGTGAAGCGTTCACGTCAAATCGCGGCGCGCATGAACAATGGCGTCGGCTTTTTGATGAAGAAAAACAAGATCGACGTGATTTGGGGCGAAGCTAAAATCAAAAAAGCAGGTGAGATTGAAGTTGGTGCTTCAACAAAGCCTGTGATGGAACCGTCGGTGCCGGCACCAAAAGGCGTGTTGGGTCATGGAACATACAAAGCCAAACACATCATCGTTGCAACAGGCGCGCGCCCACGTGTGCTTCCGGGGATCGAGCCTGATGGTAAGAATATCTGGACATATTTTGAAGCACTTGTGCCGCAGGAAATGCCAAAGTCACTTGTGGTGATGGGTTCTGGTGCGATTGGTATTGAGTTTGCTTCGTTCTACGCGTCTATGGGCGCCGATGTGACAGTGGTTGAACTGATGTCGCAAATTATGCCGGTGGAAGACGAAGAAATTTCGGCCCATGCGCGTAAGCGTTTGGAAAAGCGCGGCATCAAGATTTTGACTGAAGCGAAAGTGGCGAAAGTTGAAAACTCCGCCTCAGGCGTGAAAGCGCATGTTGAGTTGAAAGACGGTCAAAAGCAGGTCGTTGAAGCTGATAAGTTGATTTCGGCTGTTGGTGTTCAAGCGAACGTCGAAAATATCGGTTTGGAAGCCTTAGGTGTAAAAACTGAGCGCGGGTTCATCGAAATTGATGGCTATTGCCGCACAAACGTGCCGGGCATCTATGCAATTGGTGATGTCGCAGGCGCACCAATGCTGGCGCACAAAGCTGAGCATGAAGGCGTGCTTTGCATCGAAAAGATTGCCGGCAAAGATGTTCATCCGATGAACAAGAACCAAATTCCGGGCTGCACATATTGTGAGCCGCAGGTGGCAAGTGTTGGTTTGACCGAAAAGGCGGCCAAAGAGGCCGGACGTGAAATTCGTATCGGTCGTTTCCCATTTATGGGCAACGGCAAAGCGATTGCGTTGGGTGAACCTGAAGGTTTGGTGAAAACGATTTTCGACAAGAAAACAGGTGAACTGCTGGGTGCGCACATGGTTGGCGCAGAAGTGACTGAACTCATTCAGGGATTTGTCGTGGCCATGAACCTTGAGACCACCGAAGAAGAATTGATGCACACAATCTTCCCGCACCCGACATTGTCCGAAATGATGAAAGAGAGCGTCCTTGACGCTTACGATCAGGCACTCAATATATAGCACAATCACCCGCACATAATTGTGCCCTGATTTTGCAAAGGAGCATTCGCCCGTGGTGACATTATTGGATACAACGAACAAGGCACGCCCTCGGCATCCAGAAAAGGCCAACAGGCCCGACACTGAGGTGATGCGAAAGCCTGATTGGATTCGTGTGAAAGCACCGGGTTCAAAGGGCTATGCGGAAACGCGCAAGATCGTAAAAGACAATAACATCGTCACTGTTTGTGAAGAGGCGGGCTGCCCGAACATCGGCGAATGTTGGGACAAAAAGCACGCGACCATGATGATCATGGGCGAGATTTGCACGCGTGCATGTGCGTTCTGTAATGTGCGCACTGGCTTGCCGACGCAGCTCGATCCGCGTGAACCGGAAAATGTTGCCAATACGGTCAAAACGTTGGGCCTTAACCACGTTGTGATCACTTCTGTTGACCGCGATGATTTGATTGATGGAGGTGCCCAGCATTTCGTGGAAGTCATTCAAGCGGTTCGCGAATGGTCGCCGAAAACGACAATTGAAGTGCTGACACCTGACTTTCTGCGCAAAGATGGCGCGCTTGAAAAAGTGGTGGCGGCCAAGCCTGACGTATTCAACCACAATTTGGAAACGGTGCCTTCGAACTATCTGACAGTTCGTCCAGGCGCACGGTACTTCCACTCCATTCGCCTTTTACAAAAGGTGAAAGAAATCGATCCGAACATGTTCACCAAATCCGGTATCATGGTTGGCTTGGGTGAAGAGCGGAACGAAGTTTTGCAACTGATGGATGATTTGCGCGTTGCAAATGTAGATTTCCTGACGATTGGTCAGTATCTGCAGCCTACGCGTAAGCACCACAAGGTTGATCGGTTTGTGACGCCAGACGAATTCAAAGCTTTTGAGCGAATTGCATATACCAAAGGCTTTTTGATGGTTTCTTCGAGCCCGTTGACCCGTTCGTCACACCATGCGGGCGACGATTTTGAGAAGCTACGCAAAGCGCGCGCTGAGAAACTCGGTTCGTAAAGCGACCAAAATGACAAAAATTGCTTTTGAGCGCGACGTGCCGCACACGCCTGTGCAGATGTTTGCGCTTGTTTCGGACATTGCTCGTTATCCGGAGTTTGTGCCGAACTGTTCTGATATGGAAATACGAAACTTGCCACAAGACGGCGCTTGTTTAGCGCGGATGCACATTGCATTTGGTCCAATCTCTCAATCTTATGAGAGCAAAGTGGTCGCTGACTTGGGTAAGCTGACTGTTACGGCGAAATCAGAAGATGATCCGTTTTCGTATCTTGAAAGTGAATGGAAGTTCACCGAGACCGATACGGGAACTCATGTTGATTTTGTCGTGGACTTTCAGATGCGGAATAGACTATTAGCTGCGATTGCAGAGCCGCTATTTGCGGATAAACAGCGCGAAATCGTAGATGCGTTTATGGCCCAGGCGGAAAAACTTTACGGGTGAGTTCGCTTGTCGAGACAGGCGAGCACTAGGGTAAGGGCGACGCGAACGGTTTCTTCACGCACTTCTTCGCGGCCGATATCGCCAAACTCGCGTTTAATGTGGCTGGTTTTACCATCATAGTGACAAGCAAAATGGACAAGTCCAACGGGTTTGCCGTGCGTCGCGCCGCCGGGGCCCGCAATGCCGGTAACAGCGACAGAGATTTCGGTGTCGCCATTTTGTGCAGCACCTTCAGCCATTTCGCAGGCCGTTTGCTTAGAGACAGCGCCGAAATTGTCTAGTGTTTCTTCTAAAACGCCAAGCATTTCCATTTTAGCGCGATTAGAATAGGTAACGAAACCGCCATGAACCGCAGAAGAAGAGCCCGCGATTGATGTTAGGGCGCCTGCGATCAAGCCGCCTGTGCAACTTTCAGCGGTCGTGAGCATAACGCCTTTGCTGGTGAGTTGTTCGACGGTGATTTGAGCGAGGTGCAGTACGTCTTCTTCGAGCATGGAACTTTATGAATTGATCTTGTTTTATAGTTAGTTTGACCGATTTGGGATTACTCGGCAATAGGACGACATAAGTCAGATTGACGAGATAACTGCATTCGAAAGCAATTTGCCTATTTTTTAGAATATGGCTATTATTCAATCAGCAAGTTTTGACTGCACAAAAAATATGCACACGCCACTACAAAAGATATCCATCGGAAACTACGAGTTGCCCAACAATGCGTTGTTGGCGCCGCTTTCTGGCATAACGGACAAGTCATTCCGGACCATCGCTGCGCGTTATGGCGCGGGTATGGTTGTGTCGGAAATGATTGCAAGCGCGGCTCTGACCAATGGTCATGCGGATATGGCGCGGCGATTGGGCAAGCCAGATAATCTTCCGCACATGGTGCAGCTTGCAGGATGTGAAGCCAAATGGATGGCTGAAGGCGCGCGCATTGCTGAGGAAAGCGGCGCAGACATTATTGATATCAATATGGGTTGCCCATCTAAACGCGTCACAAACGGTTACGCAGGGTCTGCATTGATGCGCGTGCCAGACAAAGCGCAGGAGCTCATTGAAGCTGTTCTGGGGGCAACATCATTGCCAGTGACGCTTAAAATGCGATTGGGATGGAATGACGAGTTGTTGAACGCGCCGGATATTGCGGTTGCTGCGGCGAACGCCGGCATTAAGTTGATCACGATTCACGGCCGGACGCGGCAACAATTTTACAAAGATCATGCGCGTTGGCATCTCATAAAACCAGTTGTGGAAGCCGTCGATGTTCCCGTCGTGGCGAATGGTGACATTGTTGATTTGTCGACGGCACAGAAGGCGCTAGAGCAATCCGGGGCCGCGGCTGTGATGATTGGCAGGGGCGCGCAAGGCAAGCCATGGTTGGTCGGGCAGGTTGGTGCAGCGCTGGCAAATAAACCGGTGCCAGCAACGCCAAACTTTGAAGAAATCAGAGCCCTCGTACAAGAGCATTATCAATTGATGATGGAAGAATATGGCGAGGGCCTTGGGGTGCGTTGCGCCCGAAAGCATTTAGGTTGGTACTTTGAAACGTTGGCCGAAACATTTGTTGTCAACGAGGGATTGCGAAAAGCCGTGTTGACGGAAAAAGAGGCGAGCAATGTGCCGCGCTTAATCGACGAGACATTTGATAGTGTTGAAAGGCGGGCAGCATGAAGAACTTACCGCCAGAACTTGCGGCCAATGCTATCAACGCAATGATGCAACCAGTGCTGATTTGCGATGATAAAAACAAGATTGTTATGGCAAACTACGCCGCGCAGGACTTCTTTCAAACCTCTGAAAACCTTCTGCGTCGACAAAAAATTGATGATCACGTCGCGCCGTCTTCGCCTCTACTTGACCTGTTGAGCTATGTACACGCGCGGCAAGCAGCATCGAGCGAACACAAAATTGCTATTGGCAATGTGCATATTCCCAAAGAAAGATTGGTAGATGTTCATGTGTCACCACTCGGCGGCGAGCAAAAACTGGTTGTTGTGACACTGTTTGAGCGGACAATGGCCGACAAAATCAGCAAGCAACTGACCTCGCAAAGCGCAGCGCGACAGGTGACCGGGCTTGCCGCCATGTTGGCGCATGAGATCAAAAATCCGCTTTCAGGCATCAAGGGTGCAGCGCAACTGCTTGAGCAGAGTGCGGAAGAAGAAGATCGACCGCTTGCGCGTTTGGTTCAGCAAGAAGTTGAGCGGATTGTAAAGCTTGTCGATCGCATGGAAGTGTTTGGTGATGAGCGTCACCCCGAATTGGCGCCAATCAATATCCACGCTGTCCTGAACCACATAATTTTGTTGGCAGAAAACGGCTTTGCTAAAGGGATTGAAATTGATAAGCATTTTGACCCGAGTTTGCCTGAAGTGTTGGGCAATTGGGACCAATTGGTGCAGGTCTATCTCAACCTCATAAAGAACGCGGCTGAAGCTGTGAAGAACACCAAAAAGCCGTTCATCCGCATCTCCACGGCCTATCGGCCGGGCATTCGCGTTGGTGTTCCGGGCACACGCGAACGGCTTTCACTGCCTTTAGAGATTACCATTGAGGACAATGGGCCCGGGGTTGATGAAGATTTGCTGCCGCACATTTTTGAGCCGTTTGTCTCGTCCAAAAAAACCGGCGGTGGTTTGGGCCTAGCGATGGTCGCCAAATTGATCCGTGCACATGGCGGGATCGTGGACGTCGACTATGTTGGCGATCGCACAATGTTCAAAACACTGCTGCCAATAGCTTTGCCAGAAGGCGGAAAGAGCCGAGGAGAGAAACGTGGGTAAAAACACTATTCTTATCGCTGACGATGATGCGTCTATTCGTTTGGTTCTTTCACAAGCGCTGACACGCGCGGGATATGAAGTTTTGCCGATGAGCAATATCGCAACTTTGTGGAACCATGTGTCGCGCGGTGAGGGTGACCTTTTGATCACCGATGTGATGATGCCTGATGGTAGTGCATTTGACATATTGCCAAAAATTCAAAAGCAGCGCCCAGACCTGCCGATTATCGTGATGAGCGCGCAGAACA
>CAJXLH010000196.1 GCA_913055925.1 uncultured Maritalea sp.
ATCTCGACCGGGCATTGGGATTTTACAAAACGACTGCCTACGACCTTTCCTCACACATTGTGTTTAAAGGTGCCGATTTTACGCGTGTTGATTTGCAAACGTCGCTGGGCAACACAAATGTTGCGTCCATCGCGACCAATCCGGTTCCGAATGGGCGCTTAATGTCGGCGGCGACCAATGATTTGGGGACGTTGCTGCGCTTTATTGGATTGTACTCACGACTTCTGAACGGTGAAGCCAGTTTGGCGTTGACGATCGACACGAAGGACAAGCGCAACTCCGGTGAGTTTAAGCTCACGGATTTCTCATTGGTTGACGAAGACAAGGTGGCGCAGGTTCTAGGCAATCACCGTGATTCCCGTGAATTGATCGAACGCGGCAATCGCGTGAATTTCAGAGAAGCCCATTTGAAGTTTAGCCGACAGGGCGAAGTGATTACAGTTGAAGAATCCTCGCTTGATGGTGGCACCATCGGCGGCACGTTGCGTGGTGCAATTTACACAAACTCGCGGCAATATGACCTTGTTGGCACATATATCCCGCTGTTTGGGTTGAACAATATCTTCCAAAAGCTGCCGTTGCTCGGCCGTATTTTGGGCGGCCGAGATGGTGAGGGGTTGATTGGCGTAACGTTTGCTATTCGGGGTGAGCTCGACAACCCGCAATTTGCGATCAATCCGGCGTCCATTCTGGCACCTGGTGTCTTCAGGCAATTGTTTGAATTCCGAGCGCAACGCGGAGATGAAGCCGCGAAGAAAGCGCTCGAAGCTGTCGACGCAGGACAAACAAACTAAAAAAGGCGGGCCTTTCGACCCGCCTTTAAAATACTCGATTTGTTACCGTTTATTCTGGCTGCAACAGAATGTGACGCTTCTTGCCAGCCGACAATTTGATCACACCTTCTGACAAAAGGTCGGCTTCTGAAATCGATGCGCGTTCGTCTTCGACTTTGTTGTCGTTGAGCTTCAATGCGCCCGATTTGATCAAACGGCGTGCTTCGCCATTGGATCCCGCAAGTCCTGCGAGTACGGCAGCGTTTAGCACACCAATACCAGCTTGAAGGTCTGACTTGGATACTGCAACTGTCGGCAATGAAAGATCGATTGCACCTTCTTCAAATGTTTGACGAGCGGTTTCTGCAGCTTCTTCTGCGGCCTGTTGGCCGTGAATGAGTGCTGTTGCCGCTGTTGCAAGTGTCTTTTTGACTTCGTTGAGTTCGTTGCCTTCAAGGCCCTCCCAACGTGCGATCTCGTCGAGCGGCATGGTTGTGAACATGCGCGCGAATTTTGCGACGTCAGCATCACCCGTATTCCGCCAGAACTGCCAGTAGTCGTAGACAGAGTACATCTCTGATCGTAGCCAAATCGCGCCAGACACTGATTTGCCCATTTTTGAGCCATCAGACTTCGTGATCAGAGGCGTCGTTACTGCATAGCATTCAGCGCCGTTGAGCTTGCGTGACAAGTCAACGCCAGAGATGATGTTGCCCCACTGGTCTGAGCCGCCCATTTGCAAAGTACAGCCATAGCGACGGTTCAATTCCGCAAAGTCATAGCCTTGCAAGATCATGTAATTGAACTCGAGGAAGCTCAAAGACTGTTCTCTGTCCAGACGTTGCTTAACCGACTCGCGAGTGAGCATTTGGTTGATGGAGATCTTTGAACCGACTTCACGAAGGAACTCGACATAGTTCAACTTCATCAGCCATTCGGCATTATCAAGCATTGTAGCGTCGGTTTCGCCGTCACCAAATTGCAAAAGGCCATCAAAGATGCCGCGAATATTGGCTTTGTTGTCCTCGATGATTTCAGGTGTCATCATTTGGCGCATCTCATCTTTGCCAGATGGATCGCCAACCATAGATGTACCGCCGCCCATCAAAACGAGGGGCTTGTTGCCGGTTTTCTGAAGCCAATAGAGCAGCATGATTTGCACGAGGTTACCCACGTGCAAACTCTTCGCTGTCGCGTCGAAGCCGATATAACCTGTGACCGGACCTTCACACAGTTTCTTGTCGAGCGCATCTGCATCAGAAAGCTGATACAAGAAGCCCCGTTCATCAAGAGTGCGCAAAAAGTCGGATTTGTAGGTCATATTGCTTTTCCTTTTATTGAGTTGACCTATGGCTTGGGCACTTGGCCCAAACCCTTAAGAACTAGCGGCCACCGCCAGCTGCGATATCAGCGCGACGGCGGTCAAGATATTCCGCACAGCGTTCTGTGAGCTCGTCTGTCTTGTCTTGGAAGAAGTGGTTCGCTCCTTCCACAATCTGCTGTTCGATTGTGATGCCTTTTTGAGTCTGAAGCTTGTCCACAAGCTTTTGAACTGATTCAGGTGGCGCAACGCGGTCTTCTTCACCATGGATGATCAGACCCGATGACGGACAAGGTGCCAAAAATGAGAAATCATAAAGGTTCTCTGGCGGTGCGACTGAGATAAAGCCTTCAACCTCTGGGCGACGCATCAAAAGCTGCATGCCAATCCAAGCGCCGAATGAGAAGCCGGCGATCCAAACGCCTGGGCTTTCGCGGTTCAATGTTTGCAACCAATCAAGAGCTGCTGCTGCATCTGATAGTTCACCAACGCCGTGATCGAAAGTGCCTTGAGAACGGCCCACGCCACGTGAGTTAAAACGAAGCACAGAAAAGCCACGCTCAACAAACATGTAAAACAGATTGTAGACAATCTGATTGTTCATGGTGCCGCCAAATTCTGGGTGAGGGTGCAACAGAATCGCAACCGGTGCATTTTGCTCTTTTGATTGTTGGTAACGACCTTCGAGGCGACCGGATGGGCCATTGAAAAATACTTCAGGCATATTTGACCTTCTTTTACGCTTATTTTGGCGTCTTTGCTTTTTTGCAACTAATCCGCAAAGAGTTGCGTTGGATTGGGTGCGAAAAAGGTTGACGAATGGTTGCGTGCTTCCTAAAACGTGAGGGCAAAAAACCAGTTTAGAATTATTCAAAACTAGTTTCTTGGGTCCAATTAGTCCAACTTGAGCGATCCTTTTACCTATTTAGGCGCCGAAATTTCAAGAACTGATTGGCCAAAACGACCAATTGAGCGAGCGAAAATCGAATAAATGGCTAACAAAGTCACATATTTGGACCATCACGCCTCTGCGCCGCTGCTTCCAGTCGCGCGCGATGCGATGATGGAAATGCTCGATATTGTCGGAAATCCGTCGTCTGTTCACGGAAACGGCCGTAAGCTTCGCGCTGCAATTGAAACTGCGAGAGATAAAATTGCGCTTGCAGTTGGCACGGCGCGAGGACGCGTTGTGTTTACCGGGTCTGCAACAGAAGCCCTAACACAAACGATTGTTGGCGGCGTAGCGGCACAAGGCGTTGACCATGTGCTTTACGGCGCGGGCGAACATATGGCCGTTATTCGCGCTGTCGAGGCGACCGGAATCGCAACTTCGCCAATCCCGATGAACGTCAATGGCGCCTATGATTTGGATGCTCTGGCAAAACTGATTGCTGACCAAAGTGCCAATGACAAACGGTTGATGGTCGTTGTTCAGCAGGTGAACAACGAAACAGGCGTTGTTCAACCGATAAGCGACATTGAACGGCTGATTTTTGAAACCAAACATGTGCTGGTTTTGGATGCTGTACAGGGCTTTGGGAAAGTTCCATTTTTCTTTGACCCGTCTCGCGTCGATATGATGGCGATTTCTGCGCACAAAATTGGCGGTCCGGTAGGCGTTGGCGCGCTTATTTTGAAACCGTCTATGGATAGTGCAAAGCTCATTCCTGGGGGCGGCCAAGAACAGGGACGTCGTGGTGGAACCGAAAGTGCAGCGTTGATTGCTGGTTTTGGTGTGGCTGCGGAAGCCGCAAAGAAGAATTTTGATGTTTTGGCTGAGCGCAAATTGTTGCAGCACGCTGAAGCAGAACTCAAAAATATCTGGGATGAAATTGAAGTGTTCGGACGGGGTGCTGAGCGCACGGGAACAGCACTTTGTTTCGCAATTCCTGGATTGAAAAATAACATTAGCATGATCAATTATGATCTTGAAAATGTGGCTCTTTCGGCAGGTTCGGCCTGTTCGTCGGGCAAAGTTTCTCGTTCGCATGTCTTGATGGCCATGGGTATTGACCAATCTATGGTGGACAGTGCGCTCAGAGTAAGCGTGGGGTGGGACTCCACAAGGGATGACATTGAGAGATTTTTGGCGGTGACGAAGAAAATCGTTGATCGCCACCAATCGAAAAGCGGTGCAGCTGCGTAAAGCAGTTTGAAAGCTAAGTAGGAGCATTTGAATGCCAGCGGTTCAGGAAACCATCGATCAGGTTAAAGAGATCGAGGTCGACAAATATAAGTACGGTTTTAAGACCGACATCGAAATGGAAATGGCCCCAAAAGGCCTAAACGAAGATATTGTTCGTTTCATTTCGGCCAAGAAGGATGAGCCAGAGTGGATGCTCGAGTGGCGTCTTGAAGCGTTTCGTCGTTGGCAGCAAATGGAAGAGCCAACATGGGCGCGGGTTGATTATCCAGAAATCGACTTCCAAGACCTTTATTACTATGCAGCACCAAAATCGACACCAGGCCCGAAAAGCCTTGATGAAGTTGATCCAGAATTGCTGCGCACGTACGAAAAGCTTGGCATTCCGTTGCAAGAGCAGGCGGTGCTGGCAGGCGTTGAAGGCGCAAAAGTCGCTGTGGATGCGGTGTTTGACAGTGTTTCTGTTGTCACAACATTCCGCGATGAACTGGCGAAGCACGGTGTGATCTTCTGCTCAATCTCAGAAGCAGTAAAAGAGTACCCAGAGCTTGTTAAAAAGTACCTTGGTTCAGTAGTTCCAAGCACCGATAACTTTTATGCAACGCTAAATAGTGCCGTTTTCTCAGATGGTTCGTTTGTTTACATCCCAAAAGGCGTTCGTTGCCCAATGGAGTTGTCGACTTACTTCCGTATCAATGAAGAAAAGACCGGCCAGTTTGAACGTACACTGATTGTGGCTGAAGAGGGCTCTTATGTGAGCTATCTTGAAGGTTGTACGGCGCCGATGCGCGACGAGAACCAGTTGCACGCAGCGGTGGTTGAGTTGGTGGCGTTGGACGACGCTGAAATCAAATATTCAACAGTTCAAAACTGGTACCCAGGCGACAAAGACGGCAAGGGCGGCATTTATAACTTTGTGACCAAGCGTGGTGACTGTCGTGGCAAAAACTCTAAGATTTCTTGGACACAGGTTGAAACTGGTTCTGCAGTGACTTGGAAGTATCCAAGCTGCATTTTGCGCGGTGACAATTCTGTCGGCGAGTTTTACTCGATTGCGATTTCAAATGGTCACCAGCAAGTCGATAGCGGCACGAAGATGATCCACCTTGGCAAGAACACATCTAGCCGGATCATCTCTAAAGGTATTTCGGCGGGTGTTTCTCAAAACACTTACCGCGGACAGGTTTCTGCCCATGCGAAAGCCACTGGTGCACGTAACTTCACCCAGTGTGACAGCCTTTTGATTGGTGATCGCTGTGGTGCGCACACGGTGCCTTACATCGAAAGCAAGAACTCTTCAGCTGTGTTTGAACACGAGGCGACAACATCTAAGATTTCTGATGATCAGATGTTCTATTGCCAACAGCGTGGGCTCAACGAAGAAGAGGCGGTCGCCTTGATCGTGAATGGCTTTGTGCGCGACGTACTTCAGCAGGTGCCAATG
>CAJXLH010000197.1 GCA_913055925.1 uncultured Maritalea sp.
CTGATGGTGGTGCAGTGACGGTTAAGGACGGTCGATATGGTCCGTATGTCAATCACGGTAAGATCAATGCGACATTGCCAAAAGACACCGATCCGCAAAGCGTGACGATGGAACAAGCGCTTGAGCTTATCGCTGCAAAAGCGGCGAAAGGCCCAGCGAAGAAACGCAAGGCACCAGCCAAAAAGAAAACAGCGGCAAAAAAGAAGCCAGCTGCCAAAAAGACCGCGGCTAAAGCCTAAATAAAGGACGTCAAATGGCCCGAAAAGAAAAGCAGGGCCGTTTGGCCAAAGCGCCGGACGAGCGCCGCAGCCATCAGCAGCGCGCAAAAACCAATCGTCACGGCGAAATTCCAACGCGAGAGCAGATCGTTGAGTATTTGGACCTCAATCCAAATGCCGCGAGCAAGCGCGACATTGCTAAAGCATTTGGCATTCGCGGCGATGACCGGGTTATCCTAAAGGCGCTATTGAAGGAAATGGAAGAAGACGGCGTGATCAATCGGTCACGTAAGGCGTACAAGCGCACCGCTGCACTGCCGTCAGTAACTGTCATCGAAATCCCGCATGACGCCGACCCAGAACATATGATCGGCTACCCTGCCCGCTGGGACGAAGATGAAGGCGAACGCCCAAAAGTTCTTATTTCGAATTCAAGCAAAGCCAAAGTCGCGCCAGGTCCAGGTGATCGCGTGCTGGCGCGTATTTCAAGCGCAGACGAAGGTGAAGCGGCCTACGTTGCAACGCCGATGAAAATCTTGGACCAGCCACGCAAGTCCCTGATCGGGGTGATCCGGCGGACAAGAACTGGTGCACGCCTTGTGCCCGTTGAGCGCAAGGGCCGCGAAATGCAAATTCTCGCTGGCGACCTGAATGGTGCAGAAGATGGCGACCTCGTAGAAATCGAACAAATGGTTTCTGGCCGCCAAATGGTGCCGCGTGCCCGCGTTTCCAACGTCATCGGTAACCCGCTTAGCGAAAAGGCTGTGAGCCTTATTGCGCTGCACAATCTCGAAATTCCACACAAGTTTCCGAATTCCGTTATCGCAGAGTCAGAAGCGGCAGCACCGGCTGATTTAAAGGGACGCGAAGACTGGCGTGACTTGCCATTCGTGACCATTGACCCAGCAACTGCAAAAGACCATGACGATGCGGTATATGCGCATCGTGACGAGGACGCGGCCAATGAGGGCGGCTTTGTCGTCTATGTCGCCATTGCAGACGTCGCACATTATGTGTTGCCGGGTTCAGATATGGATCGCGAAGCGTTGCTGCGCGGCAACTCGGTCTATTTCCCTGACCGCGTTGTACCGATGCTACCTGAAAAGATTTCAAACAATCTTTGCTCACTGGTAGAAAATCAAAACCGAGCTGCAATGGGCTTGCGCATGGTGTTTGATGCCGAAGGGAAGAAGCTCTCACACAGTTTCCACCGCGTTCTTATACGTTCGGCAGCCAAACTAAGCTACCAACAAGCGCAAACCGCCATTGATGGGTTCCCAGACGAAAAAACCGAACCATTGCTGGAGCCAATTCTCAAGCCGCTTTTCGATGCCTTTGCGGCAATGGAAATCGCTCAAAAACAACGCGGGCCGCTTGCATTGGATCTGCCAGAACGTCGCATCGTTTTGAATGAAGAAGGCATGGTGGATGACATCCACATTCCTGAGCGCCTAACCGCGCATCGTCTGATTGAAGAAATGATGATTCAGTCAAACGTGTGTGCTGCCGAAATGCTTGAACAGAAAAAGACGCCCCTTCTCTATCGTGTCCATGACGCGCCGTCCCAACAAAAAATGATGGGTTTGAAAGAAACCTTGGAAACGCTGAGCATCAGTTTCAACCCAGGTGACACAGTGAAGCCGACCCAATTCAACACTATTTTGAAAAAGGCGGAAAACAGCGAGAACCCGCAGCTGGTCAGCGAAATGGTTTTGCGCGCGCAAGCCCAAGCCGAATACTCGAACGAGAATTTGGGACACTTTGGTCTGAACTTGCGTCGGTACGCGCACTTTACTTCGCCAATTCGTCGCTACGCCGATCTTATTGTTCACCGCGCACTCATCCGCGCCCTTGGGTTGGGTGAAGACGGCTTGCCCGCTGAGACTGACGGCAAGTTGCCTATGATCGGTGAGCAAATCTCCATGACAGAACGTCGGGCAATGGCAGCGGAACGCGAAACAAGCGATCGCTTGCTTGCCTATTTCCTTGCAGACCAGATCGGTGCGCGATTCTCCGGAAGAATTGCAGGCGTAGTGGGGGCGGGACTATTTGTCCGATTGGATAAATCGGGCGCAGATGGTTTTATACCCGTCAGCACCCTTGGTACTGACTATTTTGTCTATGATGAGTCGCAACAGGCGCTAATCGGTGAACGTTCAGGTGAACGTTATCGAATTGGTGATCAGGTATCGGTCAGACTAATGGAAACTGAACCACTTGCCGGTTCATTGCGTTTCGAAATGTTGTCGCGTGGCGAAAAAACCACCCCTCCTAAACGGGGTCGTCCGCGTAAAACAACACATCGAAAAGGAATTGGGGGCCGGCGCAGAAAAAGATAGGGGATGCTCGAAAGCGAGCATGATTAGATTTGACGATCGATAATACTATTGTGGCCAAACCAAAGCGCGACTTGTGGGCCGCTTTCAAAAACGGCATTCGCGGCAAATGCCCAAAATGTGGCAAAGGGTCTTTGTTTAAAGGCTATTTGCGGGTCAACGACAGTTGCCCTCATTGCTCGGAGGCATTGCACCATCATCGCGCAGACGATGCCCCACCCTACATTACAATGGCTATTGTGGGCCACGTAATCGTCGGCACAATTTTTCACATTGAGACCAGCTACGAGATTGACCCGATTTTGCATATCTATTGGTCTCTGCCAGCCATGCTGATTTTGTCTCTTGTGCTATTGCGACCGATCAAGGGGATAATAATCGCCATGCAGTGGGCAAACTATCTTCATGGGTTCGATCCAAACTTCGACCCAAAGAATGACCATTAAGCAAATAGGCGATTTGAGCAAAAACATTTACGTGGGTGCTTGACTTTTCACGCTAAATGCCTAGTTTGCGCCCGATATCGATTTCGTGCCGCGCGATCTCCCGCGTGGCCTTTTATTTGGGATTGCAGGCATGGCCAAGTCAAACACCGTGAAAATCAAGCTGGTTTCTACAGCTGACACAGGCTACTTCTACGTAGCTAAAAAGAATTCGCGTACAATGACCGAGAAGCTTACTTTGAAAAAGTATGACCCGGTTGTACGCAAGCACGTTGAATTCAAAGAATCCAAAATCAAGTAAGCTTTTCGCTTTTTGAGTGCTGAAAAATTAAAACCCCGCCTTTGGCGGGGTTTTTTAGTGGGCAGCCCAACCTGGCTAGAAGAGGCCACTCTTATTCCAGGTTGAACTTGCCCGTCCTACGGACCCAGGAAGTTGCGGCGGACCTGAGAAAATACCGTAGGAGTTACATCGGGCCCTTAGCCGGACCGCTTGCCCCCTACCTAAACCCAACCGCCGCTTTTTCCAAGGTTTTCAGCTCCTCGAGAGCCCAATTTCATAAGGTATGTTAAAGGCTTAACCTTAACACGCACCATTAACCTTGACCGGTAATCCTAAGCAGTAACCTTGATAGATAAAGCTTTACCTATTCATCCTTTGAGACCGCACAATTTATTGATCATGAGATACAAAAAAGCCCGCGAGAAACGCGGGCGATTTCACTTTAAAAGGCGCCGTTCTTACGCCGCATCGTAAACGATGCGATTGCGCCCTTCCCGCTTGGCACGATAAAGCGCAATGTCGGCGCGTTTGAGCATTTGCTCTGGCGTATCGTCTTCATGCTCATTGATTGAAATGCCAACGCTCACCGTAATGTTAAGCGGCATTGTCATTTCCGTTTCAAACGGCTCGCTGGCGACAGCATGTCGAATTCGCTCGGCAACACCCTTGGCGTGTGCAAGATCAGTCTCTGGCAGCAGAATTGCAAACTCTTCACCACCATAGCGGCATGCTAAGTCCATGCCACGAATATTGCGTTGCATCCGCTGAGAGAACTCCTTGAGCACCTCATCACCAGCTGCGTGACCGTGTGTGTCGTTGACGGACTTAAAGAAGTCAATATCAAGCATCATCAGCCCAAGGTTCTTCTCAGATTCACGAGCCTTCTCGAGCAGCACAGACATATGACGGTCAAAATAGCGACGGTTGTACAAACCGGTAAGCCCATCAATCACCGCCATAGCGACCGTGCTTGAAAGGTTTTTGCGTAATTCGTTTGAGTAGCGGTGACGACGAATTTGCGTCTTCACGCGCGCCGCAAGCTCGTTGCGCTCAATTGGGCGGAGAATGAAGTCGTTGACCCCAAGTTCCAAGCCACGCACGACCTTTGGCTTGTCAGGCACATCAGCCACCAAAACGATTGGCAAGCTGCGTGTCGCTTCCAAAGTTCGAATTTGCGAGCAGACGCGCAATGGATCGATCCCATCAAGCGCCATTGAAACTACAACAACATCAAAATTGCCGTCGGCCAAGGTAAAGGTCGCATCTTCCGGTGTCGGCAAGTGCTGAACATTGTGATTGACCTCAAGTGTTTCGATCAAACGCTTTGCATTGTGCGCATCAGAATCGATAACTAGGATATTGGCATCGACCGTTGAAATGTTCGAGGTCATCTCAACAACATCTTCAATAGCGATGGCCTGCCCTGTCACCGCGCGGGAGCGCAGTTCATCAGTAAGGCTTTTCAGGCGAGACAGGCTTTTCACCCGCGCCATAAGCTGCACATCGTCAACAGGCTTGGTCAAAAAGTCATCTGCACCCGCTTCCAAACCGCGCACTTTGTCGGAGGGTTGGTCAAGCGCTGTAACCATCACCACCGGGATATGCTGGGTTTTTGGATCTTGCTTAAGACGATTGCAGGTCTCAAAGCCATCCATCTCCGGCATCATCACGTCCAACAGGACAAGATCAACTTCGCCCGTTTGACAAATTTCAATTGCGTCCGCGCCATTGTTGGCCTCAAGCACGTCGAAATATTCTGCACTCAGCCGCGCTGCGAGCAGCTTCACATTTGTTGGAATATCATCAACAACCAATACACGTGCCGTCATGATTACGCCCTAACCTCTCGTCCAGATTACTTGCCTGGACCGATAAAACTCTCAATTGTTTCCAAGAAATGCGGGAGCGAAATGGGCTTGGATATATAGCCCTCACACCCACCTTCAAGGATCCGTTCCTCATCACCCTTCATCGCAAATGCCGTGACCGCGATAACTGGAATATGCGCAAGCTCATCATTTTCCTTGATCCATTTGGTGACCACCAAGCCAGAAACTTCTGGCAATTGAATGTCCATCAAAATCAGATCAGGGTGATGCTCTTTGGCAATATCTAAAGCGTCCAGTCCATTGCGGGTTTGAATGGTGCGATAGCCCCGTGATTCCAATAGATCGTTAAACAACTTCATGTTGAGTTCGTTGTCCTCAACGATCATCACCGTCTTTGACATATTTCCCCGGCTCAAAAGTTCACGTGAGCAATCGAATTTATTGCAAAATTGATTTAACATCCAAATTCTTACGAAAGACGTAATGGAACGTTCCGAATGTCCTCAATTTCTGACAGTTTTGTCTCCGATATTGCCAGCGCTTGCTTTGGCCATTT
>CAJXLH010000198.1 GCA_913055925.1 uncultured Maritalea sp.
TTTGTTGTTCACCTTGTTGCGGTTCGTCGTTCATTTCTTATCCTTTTTGCTCTTTATGCCCGCTAAATTGTAGTTTTTCCACACTCAACGGCCGCGTTAACCTTAATAAAGCTTTAAGGGCGATTTTTGAATGGAAATGGTCCAAATTGGCACAACAAATACAGGGAACGAATGTCGATTGATGCCAATAAGGTGCATCGGTCGGGCTCAATGCGGGGAAACGGCATATGCAAATGCAGAGCACACAACGGCTATATAAATACTGGAATGAATTGCGTGGCACACGCAGCGCACCAGAACGCCGTGATGTGGATCCAACTCAGATTCGCAATGCACTCGCCAATACCTTTATTTTGGAGTCCTCCCCTGAGCAGGAAAACTTTACTTTCCGTTTGGCAGGCTCGCACATCTGTTCGACTTATTGCCGCGAATTGAAAAACCGCGCCTTCATCGATCTTTGGCACAGAAAAGACAAAGACGCGATTGAGACGTTAATCAAAGCGGTAACTGATGATCATGCCGCTGCGCTCGTGACCTTTAATGGCACCTCTCAGCACAATGCACAGCTGACATTCGAAACGTTGCTCTTGCCGCTTCGCCACAATGGCGCGACGAACAATCGCATTATTGGCTCGATCACAGCGTTTGAAGAGCCACTTTGGTTTGGTACGCAACCAATCCTGGAGCAACGCATCACCGGCCTTCGCCTCATTTGGCCTGATGATCACAATTCAGAGTTTTCTGGTCGCGACCTTTCAAGCGATATTGGTCTTGATCAGCGCGATGATGTGGTCGATATGCGCGCGAATTTCGGTCAATCTTCGAAAGTTTATGGCTTCAACGCACGCCGTTACGCCCACCTTTCTGTGATTGACGGCGGAAAACAGTAAGAAGTTAGAGCTTTTCCTCTTCCTCTTACATTCGGTTAACAAAGTGCCGTTATTGTCATTTGTAAGGTTTACTCTCTTTGCAATTGGGCAATATGCAAACGCTTTCGGCTGATATTCAAACAACACCTGCGGCAGCGCCAGCTGAACCCGCGAAATATCAGCGCGTGAAAGTTTCCCTTTTGGGCCGCTACATGCTCGCCGATCGTCGCGAGTTTCCGTGCCAAGTCATTGAAATGTCGCCGGGCGATTCCTGCATCATCGCGCCAGAAATGGGCAAAATCGGCGAACGTGTTATCGCCTATATTGACCATTTGGGCCGCATTGAAGGTGAAATACTCGGCGAAATTGACGGCGGTTTTGTGATGAGCGTGAAGGCGCCAGATCGCAAACGCGACAAACTCGCGGCGCAACTCACCTGGTTTGCAAACAAAGACATTCTCAATCTGCCAGAAGATCGACGCCACTCGCGTCAGGTGCCAGATATTCGTCACTCTAAGATTATTCTTGAGGACAATAGAGAATATCGCTGCAAGATTATCGATATTTCGATGTCAGGTGCGGCGGTCGAGATCGACGTGAAGCCAGCAATGGGCACGCCAGTAACCCTTGGTCGCATGCGCGCGCGTGTTGTGCGTCATTTTGATGATGGTATTGCCGTTGAATTCTCGTCAGTTCAACAAGTCTTCTCTGTCGTTCAGGCCAATCTACGCGCCGAATAAGCCTAGCTTACATTTTCCCCGTGTAGCCGCCTCAAATTGAAGGCGGCTTTTTTGTGTGTGCGCGAGATTTATCCTTAACGCGCTCTGAATCTAACCCTTTGTTTTTGAATAAAAGTCTGGGATTTTTTTTTCCGAGGCCGAAATTTCCGAACGCCATAGTGACCTCCGTCAGGGAGAACACTAATGAAAACGTTCAAATCAAAATTTCGAAAACTAGCGCTCGGGGTTGTTGCGCTAATTTCAATCGTAACGCCAGCAATGGCCATCTCATCTAATGAAGCATTTGTCGCTGAAGTGCGCGAAACGTCGATCCCTATGGGGCACGCCGCCTTCTGCCAATCGCGACCGACTGAATGTACGCAAAATGCGAGCTTTCAATCTTATGAAAAACTGACCCAAAAAAAATGGGACCAGCTGCTGGCGATCAACGCGAAATTCAACCGCGAAATCAAACCGATTAACGACATCGATCTCTACCAAACCGAAGAATTTTGGACCTATCCGCGTGGATATGGCGACTGTGAAGATTATGTCCTTGCCAAGCGTCGTGCCCTGCTCAACGCAGGCTGGGCAGCAAGTACCCTACTCGTCACGGTGGTGCGTCAACAAAATGGCGAAGGTCATGCGGTGCTTACCGTCCGAACGGACCGCGGCGATCTCATCTTGGACAATCAAGAAGGCTTGATCAAAGTCTGGAGCCAAACGCCTTACGAATACATCAAGCGCCAATCGCAAGTTCATGCGGGCCGCTGGATGGAACTCGCGGACAACAGAACAATCATTTTGGCGAGCAATTAGACCCTGACAATTTTAATTGCGCCAAATATTTCGGCTACTCCAACCCTGACACCTTGGCCGAAATTCATGCAAAGACCAGCTTTCCCCGAGGCTGGTCTTTGTCTTTTATAGGGGCTTTACCGCCGACAAATAGTGCTGACCACGCTCAACATAGTTCATGGCGTGCGCAACGCGATCATCAAATGTTGATGGGTCCATCTCGCGTTTCACCTTGCCTGGCATCCCCAATACCAGCGAAAACGGCGGAATGTCTTGCCCTTCTGTCACGACAGCGCCAGCACCGATGATCGAACCACGCCCGACACGCGTTCCGTTCATGATCGTCGCGCCCATCCCCACGAGCACGCCCTCTTCCAAGTGACAACCGTGCAAAATCGCACGGTGACCCACGGTACAATAATCGCCAATCACGCAGGGAAAGCCTTCGTCTGTGTGAATAACGCTTAAATCTTGGATATTTGCGTTTTCACCAATGGTAATTGGCTCAATGTCCCCCCGAAGGACAGAACCATACCAAATGTTCGATTTGGACTTTGCAATAATGCGTCCGATCAAATCGGCACTGTCAGCGACAAACGCATCGTCAGCGATCTGCGGCTCATCTCCCTCGAAAGAATAGCGCATCAGATCCCCATTACGCCCATGTAAAACCACAGAACGATCAAGCCGACGAAAAAGCTCCAACCAAATGCAATGAAGGCAGAAAGGAACGCTTGGCCCAAATGTAGTCCGCCTGCGCTATCGCGACGCCAGCCCATGCCCAACATGATAAAGGGACCACAGACAAAGCTCAGCAACAGGTTGCCGATGGCACCAAGAACATTCTCGCCACCATATTGCAGTTGCGCCTCTTGGCGCGACAACCACTGATAAAGGTAGGTCGACGCCCCGGAAAAGGCCGTTCCCGTTGCAACAATGACAAATGCTGCCAACAATTCGATCGCCACTGGCGTTCCCCCGCAAAAACAATAATTTACTTTTTGTTAAGCATATTGGTGCGAGTTGCAATTGTCACGTCCGACTCCCTAAAATGGTTAACTCCTGACGGTCTGAAATTTTGACACAAGAAAACAAGAACTTAGTCTTGAACCGTGTGCGCCCCATTGTGGTGATGTGGCTCTTTATGGCTGTCGCGCTGGTCGGATTGGTTTTTGTCTATGCCAGCGATTTTCTGACAAACAAGTCCGGAACCAGTAGCGCAGCAAATTCAGGCAGTTACAACATCACAATTGCCGCAAAACCAATCGTGGTGCCCAAAGCGTGGACTACTTCAACGATAAACACTGACGATGAAGTGTTGAGCAATGTCGAGTTGGCTATCCCCATGAATGTGGGCAACGAGGAAACTGCCCTGCACATCTCGCTTTTGCCGAGCGCAAAAGCCGCGCCGAGCGCCTATTTGCTCGACAGTTTGTACATCCACAATTTTGAAGAAGGTGCTCCCAAACAGGCTTACGGACTGATCGTGAAAAGCCTGAAGCCCCAAGCAGGATATGAAGACGAAACAATTTGGTACGACGCCATTAGCGCGAACCCGTTTGTTGCCAAATGTTTGGAAGAAAAGCTTGGCGATGACACCCAAACAAACTGCATCACGACGATGCTGGTGAACAAGCGCGTATCCGCGCTTGTTCGTTTTGACGGTGATCTACTGCCCTATTGGAAGGGCCTACATGCGGAACTGTCGAAGCTCTTGCCGACCTTCAACCGCGAGTAAAATCACGCAAATTCGTCGAGGTCGATATCAAGAATCGCCATTTGGAAATTGTATGAGCGCTCGCCCTCATCTTCATCCAAATACATCACGCCAATAAATTCTTCGCCGAGATAAACCTCTGCAGAATCGTTCTTTTTCGGACGCGCGCGCACTTCAAAAGCTGGGTTACCGAACTTGCCGCGCAAATAGTTGGTGAGTTGCTGGATTTCTTCTTTATTCATTTCATCTCGCCTTTATAGAGCCGTTGCTCAAGCAATAACGGCTCATGATCCTACCATATAGGTCGCTATGGGGTTTTCCCCACTTAGCTGTAATTTGTGTTTTTGTGATGGAAGACTTTTTGCCATTGCCCGTCGCGCTCAATCCATAGCGCCATGCAAACGGTCGGCTTTCCATCATTCTGCGGGCACAAATAGGCCAAACAGCAACTTTGCGCTGAACCGAAATGGGCCCACAACAGTTTGGGTTCACTTAAATCAGTCGCGTGATCCAAAACTCTGCCGATCTCTGATTTAGCAATGGCCGCGCCATGCTCGTCAAAGCTAACAAAGTCCTGCGCCACCAGCGTGTCTCCGCCGACACTGCTAGCATCATCACCAAGGGACCTTTCCAGATCCCACAGGTAGTCAATCCGGGCTTGTTCAGTTGAACTATGGGCGGCTGATTTAGGATTTACTTCCAAATTCATCGGCAATCATCTGGTCCATTCGAGATGCAGGTTGCGAACAGCCAGCCTCTCCAACCACTTTAGCGGGAACGCCAGCTACAGTCGTTTTAGCAGGAACATCCTTTAAAACTACTGAACCCGCAGCAATTCGTGCGCAATCGCCGATAGAAATATTGCCCAAAATCTTTGCGCCGGCACCAATCATCACGCCACAGCCAATTTTTGGATGGCGATCACCATCTTCTTTGCCCGTACCGCCCAGCGTCACCGCATGCAAAATCGATACATCATCGCCAACAACAGCCGTTTCACCGATCACGAGACCCGTTGCGTGGTCTACCATGATGCCGCGACCAATGCGTGCTGCAGGGTGAATATCCACTTGAAACACTTGTGATGCGCGGCTTTGCAAATAGCGCGCGAAATCTTTACGACCACTCCGCCACAAAGCATGAGAAAAGCGGTAAGTCTGGATGGCCTGAAAGCCCTTGAAAAACAACAATGGGTCGATTGCGCGGTTGCATGCGGGGTCACGATCCACCGTCGCGACCAAGTCAGAGCGAATTGCGTCGACAATTGATGGTTCTTCACGCAGCACATCATAAAAGGCACGTCGAACAATTGCCGCTGGTACATCACGATGGTCCAAGAGCTCAGCTGCGCGATAGACGATCGCCTCTTCAACACGCTCATGGTTCAAAATGTTGGCGATCACATAGCCAGCAAAGGCTGGCTCTAATTGCAACATCTCCTCAGCGTCGTTGCAGATGGACCGCCACACCGGATCAACAATGGTTGGTTTTTGCGATTGAACCTTTGTTTCGGCCATGAATGGTCTCCACTTTACTAAGCGCTATCCAAA
>CAJXLH010000199.1 GCA_913055925.1 uncultured Maritalea sp.
GTGCTGTTTGTTGGCCCGCCAGGGTTGGGCAAGACCACTTTGGCACAGATCGTTGCGAAAGAGTTGGGCGTTGGTTTCCGCGCCACCTCCGGGCCTGTAATTTCGAAAGCTGGTGATTTGGCGGCGCTGTTGACCAATTTGGAAGAGCGCGACGTGCTTTTCATTGACGAAATTCACCGCCTGAACCCACAGGTTGAAGAAGTGCTTTATCCAGCGATGGAGGATTTCCAGCTCGATTTGATCATTGGCGAAGGGCCGGCTGCGCGCTCTGTGCGCATTGATTTGGCAAAGTTCACTTTGGTGGCGGCGACCACGCGGGCTGGATTGCTCACCACACCGCTGCGTGATCGTTTCGGTATACCGGTACGCCTGCAATTCTACACACCAGAAGAACTGGTGAAAATTGTCCGCCGCGGGGCGCGGCTAATGGGCGTTGGCATGAGTGATGATGGCGCGATGGAAATCGCGCGGCGATCGCGCGGCACACCGCGAATTGCGGGGCGCTTGCTGCGTCGAGTAGCTGACTTTGCGCAGGTGGATGATGTGGTCGAAATCAACGCCGCTGTCGCCGATAAGGCACTTGGGCGTTTGGATGTAGATGCCAAAGGCTTGGACCAATTGGATCGTCGCTATCTTGGCACCATTGCCACCAATTATGGCGGCGGGCCAGTAGGTATCGAAACCATTGCGGCAGCGCTTTCTGAACCGCGGGACGCAGTGGAAGAAATCATCGAACCATATTTGATCCAACAAGGATTTATTCAGCGCACACCGCGCGGCCGTATGCTCACCGCCATGGCGTTTCAGCATATGGGCATGGGTGTACCGCAGGGCTTTTTGGGTGTACAAGCAAGTCTTTTTGAAGAAGACACTTCCGATGACTAACCTGACATTTGATGAAGACCACAAGCGGGTGAATGTGCGCTGTGCGGGCATTATCCGCCGTGAAGGGCACGTGTTGATCGTTCGTGAGGACGATGATGATTTTGTATATTTGCCGGGTGGTCGCGTGCAACGCGGTGAGAGTTCTGTTGAGGCGATCCATCGGGAGATGGACGAAGAGCTCAATGCGCAAATCGAAGCGCCACAACTGCGTTATATCGTTGAGAACTTCTTCTGGCGCTACGAAAAACAATTTCACGAATTTGGCTTTTATTATGAAGTGGAAGCACCAAAACATGTGCCGTTTCAACCCGGCGAAATCTGCTATCGCGGTGAAGATGACGGCAAAACGCTCAGCTTTGAATGGGTGCCTTATACCGCAAATGCACTGTGTGCTGTGAACCTGCATCCGCTTTCCATGCGCACACGCATGATGGCCCTACCGCAGGGTTTTGAGCATTGCACTGTGACCGATGCCGATTATTGGGAGCCGGCCAATGTCGGTTGACCTTACATTTTTGGCGGATGGCCATCGTGTGAATATCCGCACGGCCGCGATCATTAAGCATGAGGGGTATATCCTTTGCGACAATGAGGTAGGTACCGAATTTTCATTTTTGCCTGGTGGCCGGATTTCACGCGGGGAAAACAGCGCCGAAGCGTTGATACGTGAGATGCGTGAAGAGCTTGGTGTTGAGGTGAAACCCAAAAGGCCGTTGATCATCACCGAGAGCTTTTTTGACGGGGTGCAAAACGAGCGCTTTCACGAGTTGGCGTTTTACTATGTCGTACCGAAACCAGCAGCGCTGCCATTCACGCCGAATGAGATCTGTCATTCCCATGTAGAAAATGGCGCGGAATATCAGTTTAGTTGGCAAGAAGCGAGTTTGACCAATTTGCGACGGGTTCGCCTTGAACCGGTCGCGCTGCATCAACAGTTTATTGACCTGCCGACAGAGCCAGTTCATTTTGTCATCAACGAGGTTGATTGATTTTTCGGGGAGGGAAAGATGAAAAAACTCGCATTGGTTCTAAGCATGATGATGGGGTTGGCCCCGGCGGTTGCCTCCGCGCAGGCGATGCCAGATGTCACAATGTTTAAGATGATGCTTGAGGGCAACAAGCAATCTGGTTGGGTGTCATTCCGCGAATATGATGGCCATCAATACGTCTATTTTACTCCACTGGTGACACTTCGCTGCCGCTTGAAAGAAATTCGCTATTCGATCAACTCTGATGATCTTGGCGAGCGATTTGAAACCGTTCCGTGTATCCCTGCGCTGCCTTTTGCTTTGCCGAGCGATGCGCCTTGGGATGCGACGTTGCTGCGTCTCGCGCCCGCCACAGCAAAGGCAGTGACTGTTCAAGTTGTTTTTGACGACGATACTGAAAGTGAAATTGTCACTTTTGCGCCGTGCGAAGGCGTGGGCGACCTAACTTGTGCGCAGGTTGTGCAGTAGCGTGAGCAATGAGAATTTTCAGTTTGGCGGCGAGCTGACAAGCGATGGTGCGCACCTATTTCCGGTGCGCATTTATTATGAAGACACAGATTTCTCCGGCAATGTCTATCACGCCGCCTATTTGAAGTTTTTCGAGAGGGCGCGCACTGAGTTTTTGCGCGCGCATGAAGTGCATCACTCTAAACTTCATGATGAAGACGGCGTCGCGTTTGCCGTTCGAAATCTCAATATCGATTATCAACGTGCAGCACATATTGACGATCTTTTGGAGGTGAGTACCTCGGTTGTCGAGATGAAAGGCCCAAAGCTTGTGCTCGAGCAAATCATTCGGCGAGGCGGTGAGATTATCACCAAAGCGGAAGTGATTGTGGTGGCGATCAAAGCAAATGGTCGCCCAACCCGATTGCCGGAAACAGTCCGCCGTGCATTTTCTTAAGCGCGCACGGCTTTTGTTCATCCAAGATTCAGAAACACATCATTAACCCTAAACTTACCGGATCAGCCTAAGGGTCGCTTAAGTTTGTTTTTAGGCCAAACGGTGATGGGTAGACCCTAAATTTGACAAATTTGGGCGGCATCTCACTTTCAAAGGCCGAATTGCGCGCTACGGCGCACGCGGCAATTTAGGGGAAGTTAAATGGAAGCAGAACTCGCCAATACCAGCGCACACGCTGATTTTTCTTTGTGGGCGCTCTTTTGGGCTGCCGATTGGGTTGTAAAAGCGGTCATGGTTGGCTTGCTGATCGCGTCTGTTTGGTGCTGGGCGATTATTGTCGATAAGACCATGCTTTATGGGCGCACACGACGCGAGATGAACCGGTTTGAGAAAAATTTCTGGTCCGGTCAAAGCTTGGAAGATCTTTACCAGCAATTGTCTGATACCGACACGCGCGGCATGGCTTCGGTTTTTGTGGCAGCGATGAAAGAATGGAAACGCTCGCACGAGCAGGGCGCGTCTTCTTATATCGGCGTGCAACAACGTTTGGACAAAGTTCTGGACCTCACCATCGGACGTGAAAGCGACAAGCTTGAAACGCGATTGACCTTTTTGGCGACCGTTGGATCTGCAGCGCCATTTATCGGTTTGTTCGGTACCGTTTGGGGCATCATGAACTCGTTCCAATCGATCGCGGCGTCAAGCTCGACCAACCTTGCCGTTGTGGCACCGGGTATCGCTGAGGCATTGTTTGCGACAGCGCTTGGTCTTTTGGCGGCTATCCCAGCGGTTATTGCATACAACAAACTGTCTTCTGATGCGAGCAAATTGGTTGGCCGGTTGGAAGGTTTTGCAGATGAGTTTTCCGCAATCCTGACCCGCCAGCTTGAAAGCCGAGGCTAATCATGGGCATGGGTGTAAACGGAGCCGGTCGGTCCGGGCGTCGCGGTCGACGTCGGGGCAAGGCGCGGCCAATGAGCGAGATCAACGTTACGCCATTTGTGGACGTGATGTTGGTGCTCTTGATTGTTTTTATGGTGGCGGCACCGTTGTTGACGGTGGGCGTGCCAATTGACTTGCCGGAAAGCCAAGCGAAATCGCTCAACACAGAAAGTAAACCGATTACCATCTCGGTGACATCTGATGGCGACATTTATGTGGGCGGAGACCAAGTTGAAGCCAGCCAATTGCTCGAGACTTTGGCAGAAGTGGCGGTGAATGGCACCGACGAACGCATTTACGTGCGCGGCGATCGTGTGGCTGATTATGGCAGCGTTATGCAGGTCATGGGTCAGCTTTCGGGCGCTGGTTACACCAAGATTGGTTTGATCACCGAGCAGGAGCAGGGTCAGTAGTTCCATGCGGATCGGTTTAGGCGTTTCAGCGGTATCACATGCGGCGTTGCTGGCGGTGGGGCTTTTGTCTCTCGGCGGTGCGGAGCCGTTTGATCCGGCTGAAATTGAAGCCATTCCAATTGAATTGGTGCCGATTGAAGATATTTCCAATATTCGACTTGGTTCGCTTGATAGCAATGTCATTGAAACCGAAACGCCTTCGGCGGTCGATAGTGAAATAGAAGCGCAGCTTGCTGAGCCAACTGGCAATACCCAAGAAGATCAAATCACGCCCGAAGACACAAGCAATCCAACGCCAGCGCCGACCGAAGAAAGTGCGCCAGAGCCGCAACCGGTTGAAGTGCCAACGCCTGTTGAGCGGGATGAGCCGGTGCCACCGCAACCAGAGCCAACCCCGGAACCTGAGCCTGAGCCAGAACCAACGCCTGTGCCACCAGCACCAGAGCCAGAGCCTGAACCGGAACCAACACCGCCAGCGACAGACCCGATTGAAGAAGTGATTGCGGCAGAAGACACTGGCGCTGAACCTGAAATTCAAGCGCCGCGTCCACCTTCCGCCAATTCGGCGGTTGAGAAGGCGCGTGTTGCTTATGCTGAGCAGTTGAAGAAGCAAGCAGCTGCAAAAGCAGCAGAGAATGCTGAAAAAGCCGACAAGATTTCGGACATTATCAATAAAGAAGAGTCGAAAGGCTCGACGACCGGTAGTGGTGGGCAAAAAACAGCTGGGAAAACCACAGGCCGCGCTGCGCGGTTGACCCAGTCGGAAAAAGCAGCGCTTGCCGCGCAAATGCGTAAATGCTGGAACCCACCTATTTCCGCTTTGGAAATGGATGGGCTAACGATCCGTTTGCTTGTTGATCTGAACCGTGACGGATCAGTTGGCGGTACACCGCAGGTGATTGATGTGTCGATACCGGGTAAGGTTGGCGACGCAACAGCAGGTGCAGCACAGCGCGCGGTGCGCCGTTGCGGGCCTTATAGTTTGCCAAGCGACAAATATGATGAATGGCGCCAAGTTGATGTCACATTTGACCCGAAAGACTTGCGCTAGTGAAAATGAGATTGGATAGTCCTTTGAAGAAGGGTGGAGCCATGATGAAACTATCGAGACGAGATGCGCTAAAAATTGGGGCAGCGGGTGCTGGCTTTGCAGCGCTAAATAGCCCAGCTCAAGCGCTGGTGAAAATTGTTGTTTCGGGTGGCGATTTCGAGCCAATGCCAATCGGTATTCCGGTTTTCTCTTCTGCAAACCCACAATTGGCACAAGAGATCACTTCGATTGTGGTTGCCGATTTGCGCCGCTCAGGATTGTTTGCGCCGATGCCTGCGGGCCAGATGCCGGTTCAAGCTGGTGATGTGAATGCCAACCCAGATTTTGGTGCATGGCGCAACGCAAGCGCGGACGCGCTTGTTATGGGCAGCGTGAACGAAGTTGGCGGCCAAGTGCAG
>CAJXLH010000200.1 GCA_913055925.1 uncultured Maritalea sp.
TGGTTGGCGGGAAGGTCGACTTTACGGGCCTTTTTGCTTTATCTCTCAACCGCAATTAGCAAGCTAGCTATGTGCAAACCCCTTGCGAGTTGCAATCAAGGCTTAAGAACACCATTACAATTATTAGTATACCGATCCCCAAACACCATAAGGCCACGCTGCTAAATGGGGCCATAAGCTTGTCGTGCTCTTCCTCTTCCCTCATATGTTCGTCTTTTTTGGATTGATCGAACATCCATTTGTAGAACGGATGACGATATCGAATAACTGTGTCTATGCGAAATGAAGTGAGCCACATAAGAACAATGCCACCAAACACCAAAACAAAGGCAACGATCGCAAGCGGTTCACTGAACATCTTAATAAGGTCGAAGAAGCCGTCAATAATGGCCACGCGATACCCCCCAAAAACTCAACCACAAAATAATCCATGCAAATTATGCGGTGGAAGATTGCACATGGTCGCATTTTTGGGAACCCTCTTACTTATGCTTGGAAGGCAAACACCAAGGCGACAGACAATCCCAATGTTTCGCTGTTTGAATGCCTGCAACAGACGCGACGTCCCACCAAAGGATTGCGCGGATATCGATCACATGCGAAAGGTGACAACGATTTCGGTTGGAGGATCGTGTATGAATTCTGATCTAGTTGATTGGAGCAAAGCAGCTAGTTCGTTATTACCGAACATGGCTGAAGATGATGGTGACTATGAATTCAACAGGGAAATGTTTCCAGACATACCTAAAAACGTAGAATTTCGGAATTTTGCTGTGCTACGCGGTACGCACGAATATATGGACACCATTCGTGTTGATTACCTACAGATTTCGGCTACCAAAGAGGCATGCAAATCTCTTGGTCTTGCGATCCTCGCTGCTGCCTTCCATGCGAAAGATGTCTGGATTACGCTATCGAATGAAAAGACCGATTATAGATTTTTGTCGATCCTAGGTTCAGAAATGACAACGCTTGGGCTTACAAACTACAGGGTCGCCCTGAAAGAGTTTCACTATTCGCCTTGCAAAAGATCTACGCACCCATTTCATGATGACAGATTGACAAAGTTTCCGGCGTTTTTCCTTTCATGCAGCAACGAAGAAACACCGCCATCTGAAGTTTGGGAGGCCCGCGATACTGTTGAGGGCTTTGGGCAACTTGAACCTTCGTTGCGACTTGCAGAGTTTCTGCTCGACATAGCGAGGTCAAACAACTCTGAAAATGAGTTTGTACTAGAGGGGCCCGCTGGAAACCAAGGCGTTGACGCGCTTAGCGCTGAAGTGCGCATTTGGCTGCCTGGCGCAAGAGGATATGAGCTTTGCTGTCCCTAAGCACTTTTTTGAGCATGACCTCACATTTGACCCCTTTGGGCTCAATGTTGCGCTAACCGCACTACCGTTGACCGCTGCTCATGGCTGGGATGGCCTGTGAGGAGGTGTGCACTATCCCAGTTCACCACCCTGCACTTGATGCGGGGTCTAAAGACTGACTTGAGAGGGCGTTTGCATTGTCGCTCAACCCATTGTCACCGACCCAAAAAATTATGGCGCAGAAATTCTGCAGCCATAATTTGCGCGTCCATGTGGGAGGACGCTTTTTGAAATGGGAACTTACTCCGCTGGCTCTTTTACGGCCATTGGGTTGTTCGGGTGCGTTGTCCAGTTCGCGTAGTTTGGATCGATTTCTTTGTTCGTACGCGGATCGGTGCCGGCGATTTGCTCCATGGTGATGCAGTTTTCAACTGGGCACACATTCACGCACAAATTACAGCCAACGCATTCCTCGTCGATCACTTCGAAGTGACGTGCACCGTCGACCAAGTTTGTGATCGCCTGGTGTGAAGTGTCTTCACATGCGATGTGGCAGCGGCCGCACTTGATGCAAAGGTCCTGATCGATTTTGGCTTTGGTCACATAATTGAGGTTGAGGTACTGCCAGTCGGTGACGTTTGGCGCCGCGCGGCCCAAGAAATCATCGATCGACTTGTAGCCTTTTTCATCCATCCAATCAGAAAGACCAGCTGTCATCTCCTGAACGATTTTGAAGCCATAGGTCATCGCGGCGGTACACACCTGCACATTGCCGCAACCAAGTGAGATGAACTCTGCCGCATCACGCCAAGTGCTGATACCGCCAATGCCAGACATTGGTAAACCAGCGGTTTCCGCATCACGCGCGATTTCGGCCACCATGTTCATGGCAATCGGCTTAACCGCAGGGCCGCAATAGCCGCCGTGAGAGCCTTTGCCATCAATGGTTGGCACAGGTGCGAAATTGTCGAGATCAACTTCAACGATGGAGTTGATCGTGTTGATGAGGCTCACCGCGTCAGCACCGCCAGCTTTCGCCGCGCGGGCAGGGTAGCGGATGTCAGTAATGTTCGGCGTTAGCTTCACGATAACTGGACGCGAATAGTACTTTTTGCACCACTCGGTGACCATTTGAATATATTCAGGCACCTGACCTACCGCAGCGCCCATGCCGCGTTCGCTCATGCCGTGTGGGCAGCCAAAGTTCAGCTCAATGCCATCAGCGTTTGTTTCTTCGACGCGCGGCAAAATCGCTTTCCACGCTTCTTCCTCACAAGGCACCATGATCGATGCGATGAGGGCACGATCTGGCCAACGCTCTTTAACAGCCTTCATTTCCTGTAGGTTGATTTCAAGATCGCGGTCAGTGATCAACTCGATATTGTTCAAGCCCAATAGCTCACGGTCTTTGCCCCAAATGGCGCCGTAACGTGGGCCATTGACGTTGACCACTGGCGGGCCTTCAGAGCCTAGTGTTTTCCAAACAACGCCGCCCCAGCCCGCTTCGAAAGCGCGCTCAACATTGTAGGCTTTGTCGGTAGGGGGAGCAGATGCCAACCAAAAAGGGTTTGGCGATTTGATGCCCAAAAAATTGGTCGTAAGATCGGCCATAATAAATTTCCTCTCAGGTTAGCGGCTCAAAAAGGCGTGGATGCTCTCGGCAGCCACTTTGCCATCTTCAACGGATGCAACGGTAAGGTCTTCACCGCCCGCAACGCAATCGCCACCCGCCCAAACTTTCGCAAGTGATGTCTTGCCATCTTCAGCAATTTTGATGCGACCAGCTTCAAGTTCAATTCCAGCATCGCTTAAAACGCTTGAATCAAACTTTTGGCCGATGGCTTTAAACACTTGATCGGCTTTCAGTTTTACCTTTTCGCCAGTGCCTTCAAGCTTGCCGTTTGCCTGGGCTGTATATTCAAGCTCGATGCCTGAAATCTGGCCGCTATCATTGGTGATCAGCGCACTTGGCTGTAGCCAATGGCGGATGGTCACGCCGTGGGTTTGCGCCAACTCTTGTTCATAAAGGCTGGCGTTCATGGCCTCTTGGCCGCGCCGATAGGCAATGGTGACATTTTCCGCGCCAAGCAATTTGGTTTGGATGGCAATGTCGATGGCAGTCATACCGCCACCGATCACCACCACATCACGCCCAACGGGCAGGGAGGAAAGGTCGTCAGTTTGGCGAAGTTTCTCGATGTAATCGACCGCGTCTTCGCAGCCCTCCGCTTCTTCGCCATCTAGGTTCAGTGCATTGGTGTTGCCCATGCCGATGCCAATAAAGACAGCATCAAATTCGTCGCGGAGCTGGTTGATGGAAACCGCTTCACCCAAGGGGCTATCAAACTTGGTGGTAATGCCACCAATGCCCATAATGAACTCAACTTCCAACTGCGCGAAGTTATGGGTGGTTTTGTAGGCCGCAATGCCGTGCTCATTTAGACCGCCCGGCTTGCCTTTGGCTTCAAGCACCACAACATTGTGGCCGTGCATGGCCAAACGGTGCGCGCAGGAAAGGCCAGCGGGGCCTGCACCCACAACCGCAACACGCTTGCCAGTTTCCGGTGCGCGCTTGAATGGATGCTCTTTGGTGGTCGCCATCAGGTGGTCAGTGGCAAAGCGCTGGAGTTCGCCGATCTTAACAGGCTTGCCTTCTGCTTCCTCACGCACGCAAACTTCTTCGCAAAGCGTTTCGGTTGGGCAAACCCGGGCGCACATGCCGCCCATAATGTTTTCTTGTAGGATCGTCTTTGCAGCCCCGGTCGGGTTTTCCGCAGAGATCTGCCGAATGAACAGCGGAATATCAATGCTGGTCGGGCATGCTGTTTGACACGGCGCATCGTAACAGAAATAACAACGGTCGGATTCGACCTGCGCTTCATGTTGGCTCAGCGGTGCGTGCAAATCATCGAAATTGGCGTCGTAGACGTCCTGGTCCAAGCGACCAGTTTGAACGTCCCGCGATGCGAAAGGGTTTTCGCTCATCGGTTTTCCTCCCCATAATCGCGTCCCAAAAGCAATTGCGAAACGTTCCTCAACGCCCCGCAGCCAAGGCCGCAATACTTTCCTTCCATGTTAAGAATTGACTATTTTTACCAGAAGGTCAAATATTTTCTGACCATTTGGTCAGGTTGTGCGTTATTGGGGATGTAATCGATTGAAAAATATCAACAAAAAACTTGTTTAGAATCGTTCAAAAAAATTTCCAAAACCGTGTTGTTTCTCACGGTTGAATGCATTATTTATGCCCGCAGTTAACAATAGTTGCCTTGAGTCTTTAGCACAAACAACATCGTAAATCGCAGCGAAATTGCCTTCGCCGTGCTGTGATTTTGTGTGCCACGACAAAGGGTAGGGACAAGCTGCAAAAGAGGAATGAACATGGCTAAAGTTGGTCAAAAACTGCCAAACGTAGTTTTCAAAACACGTGTACGCGACGAGTCAATTGAAGGACCAAACCCTTTCCGTTGGGAAGACAAAACAACAGCAGACTATTTTGCGGGTAAGCGCGTTGTGCTGTTCTCACTCCCAGGTGCATTCACCCCAACTTGTTCAACATACCAATTGCCAAACTTCGAGAAGCTCTTCGCTGACTTCCAAGCAGAAGGCATCGATGCGATCTACTGCCTTTCTGTCAACGACGCATTTGTGATGAACAAATGGGGCGAAGCGCAAGGCGTGAACAATGTTGGCCTAATCCCGGATGGTTCTGGCGAGTTCACCCGCAAAATGGGTATGCTCGTGAAAAAAGACAATCTCGGCTTTGGCTATCGCTCTTGGCGCTATGCCACTGTTGTTGAAGACGGTGAGATTGTTGGCTGGTTTGAAGAAGCAGGCTTTGAAGATGACTGCGCAACAGACCCATACGAGTTTTCAGCACCTGAATATGTGTTGACTTGGATTAAAGACAACAAGCCGTTCGAAAAGAGCCAAGTTGCCTAAGGTTTCGCAATTGCGGAAATGATTTTGAAAGGCGAGGGCTGCGGCTCTCGCCTTTTTAGTTTGGGAATAACCAACATCACGTGCAGGGCACGACGACGAACTATTTCGCGTCCTGTGCGTCCAAATAAGCGATCAAACTATCGCTGGCGCCAAGAATGTGTTCTTGCGTCAGCTTTGAGGCGAGGTCGGCATTGCGGTCGATACAGGCTTCTAAAATGCCAAGGTGCTCGCGGCGTGCGCGCGACATGCCGTCGGTTAGAACTAATTGCGCGCGCAAATAGCTTTCAATCCGATCGAGCGCCGATTTAACAATCTGCAAGTGGTAC
>CAJXLH010000201.1 GCA_913055925.1 uncultured Maritalea sp.
GGGTGGTGTGTCATTGACGCGTTGATCACCGAAAATCATGTCACCTGAACTGATTGGTTCGAGGCCGGCGATCATGCGCAGCAGTGTTGATTTTCCACAACCAGAGGGGCCAACCAGTACGATGAACTCGCCTTTTTGAATTTCGAGGTTGATGTCTTTGAGGACATGAACGTCGCCATATTTTTTGTTGATGTGATCAAGTTTGATATGCGTCATGATCAGCCTTTCACCGCGCCGGCGGTTAGCCCTTTTACAAGAAATCTTTGAATGAGAATGAAGAACAGACAGCTTGGGATAAGCGCCAGCGTGCCTGCTGCCATCATTTGTCCCCAGTCGACGGCGAACTTTGAAACAAAGGTCTTGAGGCCAACCGGAAAAGTCATTTTGTCGTTGGAATTGATCAGCATGAGCGCGAACAACAATTCGCTCCACGCTGCTGTGAATATGAAGCCAAGCGTTGCGGCCAACCCCGGCAAGGTGAGGGGGAACACAACTTTTCGAAGCGCCTGAAAGCGTGTACATCCGTCAATCATGGCCGCGTCTTCGAGGTCTTTAGGGATGCCATCGAAAAAGCTTTGCATGAGAAATGTCGCAAACGGCACGTTGAAAGCGGTATAGACAATGATCAGTCCCCAAAGGCTGTCCAACAGCTTTAGCCCCGCCATGATTTTATAAATCGGTGCGATGATCATCAACAGCGGGAACATTTGCGTGATCAGCATTGCGGCAATGATGATCGCCTTGCCACGAAACGAAAAACGAGAAAACGCGTAGCCCGCCGATGTCGCGACTAGGGTGGTGAAAATCGCTGTGCCGCCACTCACCAACAGTGAGTTTTTGAAGTAGACCAGAAAGTCCGTGAGAAAGATCACGGAAACGAAATTGTCGAGCGTAAATGCGCTTGGCAAGAACGCTGTGCCTGTTGTGTAGATCAGTTTGTCAGGCGTGATCGCGATCTTCAGCAACCAATAAAGCGGGAACAACGCGAAGGCGACATAAAGGCCAATGGCGGCGTAGCGCAGAACGCTGCGTGTTGGGTTAGAGTGGGTCATTGATCAAAACCCTTTGATGAGGCGTTTGCGCATCTGCAAGATGATCAACGCATAGGCCAAGAGCAGCAGCAAGAGCGCGACGGCAAGTGTAGATGCATAGCCAAAGTCGAGACGTCTAAATGCTGTTGTGAATATGTAAGATGAGATGATGTGCGTTGAGTTCGCCGGTCCACCACCTGTCATGATGTAGATAAGATCGGCAAAGTTCGCGATCCAAATGGTGCGTAGCATCACCGTGATGGCGATTGTTGGCGCCAAAAACGGAATGGTGATTTTAATGAATGATTGCCACGCGCTAGCGCCATCAATTGCTGCTGCTTCATAGAGATCCTTTGGGATCGACTGTAGCGCCGCCAAAAGCGTAATCGCGAAAAACGGTATGCCGAACCAAACATTTGCCGTGATCGGACCAATCATTGCGAGATTGGGATCAGCCAAAATATTCGATGGTTCTGACATCAGGCCGAGTGCTGTTAGCCAGTGCGGGATTGGGCCAATGATTGGGTTGTACAGCCATGCCCAATTGAGACCTGACAGAAACGCTGGAACCGCCCACGGCAAAAACACAAGTCCCTGCACAATACCGCGCCCGCGGAACGGTTTATTGAGTAAGAGCGCGAGACCGAGCCCCAAAAAGAACTGGAAGAATAGAGAGCCCAGCGTCCACCAAAAGGTATTGCCTAGAGCCTTCCAGAAGAAACGATCTGCCAATAGCTTTTCAAAGTTGGCGAAGCCAACCCAACCGCTTTCAAAAGGGTTGAGTAGCGAGATCGCTTGGAAGGCATATGAGGTGCCAATGACAAGCGGAACCAACATCACCAGAGCAATCAGCAAAATGGCTGGCGAAAGGTAAATGTAGGGCTCTATTGCCCATTTGAACCAATTGAGAATCCTCCCCCGGCCTTGGCCGGGAGAGGTTGAGGAGACAAACGTCATTGAGCGTTTTTCCAGTCTTGATATTCTTTGGTTAGGAAATCAGCCCACTCGTTTGCCAAATCTTCTGCTGAACGGTTGCCGAGCAGCGCGTCTTGGCTTGAGGCGATGGACATTTCTTTGAAGACACCAAAGTTCTTCAAATAGATTGGCATAATGGTCGGCACATACTCTTCGCCATTAAGCGTCTCAAACCAGCCTTTGAACTGTTCAGTCGCAAAGTGTGCGTCTTGTTCTGCACCTTGGTGGATCGGAATAACGCCAACTTTTTTGGTCCAAGTCAGGTTCGCTTCTGGTGAAGATAGGTGCTGCACCAGGCCCACTGCTTCGTCGCTATGTTCGGTGGACTTGAACACAGACCAGCCAGCAAAACCGATAGTTGGGAAGGCCTTTCCAGATGGACCAACCGGCATTGGTGTTACTGCAAAGTCCGCAGCATCCATGCGTTCAGCAACTGAAATCAACGCGTCAGGATCTTGGTCAAGGAACGCGCAAGTGCCTGAATAGAACCCGGCAACAATTTCGTTAAAGCCCCAGTTTACGCTGTCTTTAGGTGCGTAGCCTTTTTGGTACATGTCGATGAGAAACTGAATGCCTTCGATTGAACCTGGCTCATTGATGCGGCTCTTGCCGTCTTCGGTGAAGAACTCGTTAGAGCCATTCATTGTTGCGGCATACATGATCCAGCCATTAAGGCCGCCGCCACCGCCGCGTAGGCAGTAACCGGTTTTGCCCGGCAGTTCGGATACTTTTGCTGACGCGTCCATAAATTCGGCCATGGTGTGCGGTGGCGTGTCAACGCCAGCTTCTGCGAGAAGCCTCTTGTTGTAGAACATCGCGCGCAGGTAAAAGCCGTATGGCAGTGTATATGCTTTACCGCCAGCAAGGCGGCCCATGTCGAGCGTTTTCTGTGCAAGCGTGTCGCCATGCTTCCAACTTGCAATTGAATCATCAAGATTCAAAAGCATGTCGTTGCCAGCGTAAAGCGCGAGCCAAGAATCTGGCATTTCGACAACGTCTGGCATTTCACCGCCAGCCACCATAGTCGCAAGCTTCTCAAAAGCCTCACCCCACGGCAGTGAGATTACTTCGACGTCCACATCCGGGTTTGCTGCTTCATATTCAGCAACCAATGCGTTTAGCGTTTCTGTACGTGCCGGGCTTGTGATCACCTCGACGAGTTTTAGTTTTGTTTCAGCCCAAGCTGCGCCAGCCGATAGTGTTGCGGCAATGACAGCGCTTGCAGCTACTGTGCGGAATAGTTGCTTCACTATTTCCTCCCTCTATTTTTCATCGCCCTATGCGATGATTTCTCCGGTTGCACCGGAAATTCCTTCAATTTGTGCAGGCAGTTTCGCCTTGTTTGGTGGTAAGTACATCGTTGTACTTGCTTGCCAAAAATATTTTCGTTCTTGCACGTTTGCTTTTTAGCCAAGCATGCGTTTGGTTTCTCGTTCTGTGATGTCGAGGATGTCTTCGATGGCTTGAACAGCGGCAGTACGGTCGCCCGCGATAATGTGCGTTGCCAAGTCCTTGTGTTTAGGAATTGAGGCAAGGCCGTAGCTGTCGTCCATAAAGGGTTCGATGTAATGCTGGTGAAATGCACCATGCATCTGCTCGATCAGTTGGGCAAAAAGCGGGTTGCCAGAAGCCGCATAGATCGCGCGGTGAAAGTTTGCATCAGCGCGGCGCCAGGGTAGGCCTTTTTCAACCACATCAAACAAAGTCTCAAGACTATCTGAAATTGCCTCTTTGTCAGATTGAGTGGCGTTGAGCGTTGCGAGGGCCACCACTTCCTTTTCAAGCGCGCGCCGAACTTGCTGCGTTCTCAAAAGCCCTTCAGCCTCAACCTGCAGCACGACCGGTACCTGCACCGAGTTGGGGACAATATCCATGGCCAAAACGGTGCCCGCACTCGTTCTGCGTTCAACAATGCCCAAGTTTTCCCAGACTTTTAGGGCTTCACGTACCGTTGAGCGTCCGACGGCGAGGCTAGCGGCAAGTTCAGTTTCGGGAGGAAGCTTGTCGCCTGTTTTTAGCCCCGCCTGTTCGATCATTTCCGCAAGCGCCTCGAGCACTTCAACGTCGCGCGTGCGGCGTTTGATCGGGCGCAAAAACTGCGTTGCCGTTTCATTTGCTGTTTTGGTGCCTTGGTTCTTTGCGGATGTATTCATCGTTTTTGTTCGTTAATTTGTTTGTCAGACAAAGAAACATAAGAATCGATGGGCGTCAAGTCTGGCAATTTGGCACGCATTGGAAATTGCCGCCGAGCAGTCTGAACCGCGCGTCACTCGTGAAGATGCGAACTGGGGGTGTTTCAGCATTAATTGTGCTGAAAGAGGAGGTTGTGAGCTCAGCTAACTAGGCGTAGCGCTTCAAAAACTCCTCCGCTGAAAGATTGCGCATGTCGGGCAATGTCTCTTTCAGCGTGTCCCGAGACCAGTCCCACCAAGCGAGTTTTTGCATTTCTTCAGCGATCTCGTCCGGTAGGCGCTTTTTGATCTCTTTGGCGGGTACGCCGCCAACAATTGAGTAGGGGGCAACATCTTTCGACACAACAGCGCCAGCGCCGATGACTGCGCCCGTGCCGATGTTTACACCAGCAAGCACCACCACGCCGTGGCCGATCCAAATATCGTGGCCAAGTGTGACTTGGTGGTCTTTGCGCCACTTGAAGAATTTCTTGTCGTCTTCACCTAAGCCATAGGCGGCGGCGCGGTAGGTAAAGTGGTGCTGGCTTGCTCGCCATGTGGGGTGGTTGCCGGGGTTAATGCGCACGTCACTCGCAATGGAGCAAAACTTTCCGATCTCGGTCCAAACAATCGATGTGCGTTGCATGGCGTAGGAATAGTCACCGAGCGAACTTTCAACAAATTCAACGTCGTGGCCGAGTTCCGTCCATGCACCCAAATGTGAGCCAGTGGTGTTGGTGTTCGCGCCAATTGTCGGCGTTTCAGAAAGTTGCTTTGCCATGTTGGATTCTATGCAAGTTCTTGGGTTTGGGACAGGCGAGAAAGCGCGTCAACAAAGGCGGTGATGCCGTCATCGAGCGAGCGATTGTTCGGAATTTGAGTGGTCGGCACATTTTCCGGTAACGCAATCGGTGACCGCGCTAGCCGTGCTTTGATGCATTCTGCATCTTCTCGTCCGCGACTGGCCAAACGCTGGGCACGCAATTCCAAATCGGCAGTGATATTGGCAATATGTACGGGATATTCAGCCGCAGCTTTGCTAATCACCGAGCGGGAGACATTGCACACCACAATTTTGCCGCTGCGCAATTCGGTCTCGATTGATTTGGGGATGATGTAGCACAAGCCATGCGCTTGCCAGTTCAGCGCTGCTTCGCCTTCTACCACCATCCGGGTGTATTCGTCGTACGAAATGGTGTCATGATCTTCCAGTTCCGCCACGCTTTCGCGTGTAATCAAACGTCGCGGAAAGTAGAAGCGATCATCGCTTTCAAGTGCACGCTGTGCACCGATCAGAAGGCTGTCTTTGCCGACGCCGGACCCGCCAACAACAAAAACCAGCAGGCCGCTATATTTTGAATTGTTGGACATGGACATTCTCCCGCCGCTTGGT
>CAJXLH010000202.1 GCA_913055925.1 uncultured Maritalea sp.
GGTACGGGCAGGATATGTCGAGCATATTGAGTGAGATTGAAGCATCTACAGCGCGCTTTTTGGCGCACAACCAATCAATTGGATTGTTGACGGTTGCTGTGCCGCCGACCTTGGGGTCACGCTGGTTGGTTCCAAAACTGAATACCTTCATTGCATCGCACCAAGGGTTGGATCTCAACTTGGTTTCAAAGATCAAGCCATTTAACTTTGACCAAGAAGATATCGATATTGCGATACATTTCGGCGGAGACGATTGGCCGGGTGCGAAGTTGGAATATCTGATGCCAGAACATGTTATTCCGGTATGTTCTCCGACACTTATTGAGAAGAGTGCATTGCCGTCGCTCGAGGCCGTTTTGGACTTTCCGCTTGTCCATCACACCACAAGACCGCGGCTATGGAACACATGGTGTGAACATTTTGATTTGCCGCAGAACAAGGTCAAGTCTGGCCCACGATTTGAGCATTATGCGCATGTCATTCAGGCGGCGGTGAATGGAATTGGTTTTGCACTCATCCCCGATTTTCTTGTCCGAAAAGAAATTGTTCGCGGTGATCTGGTTGTACCCGCGCAGGGGCGTATGAAATGCGAAGAAGCTTACTATTTCGCCAGTCCGTCGCGGATGTCGAATGACAGCCGGGTCACAGCGTTTTCAAAGTGGTTGAAAACTGAGTGTGACGCTGAACGCTAGTTAAGACTCACCCCCTTGTTGATTTGTTCAATTTGGTGAGGCTGATTGCTATTTCGCTACCGCTCTGGTGGAAATTCGACGAATTGATATCCAAAATTGGCGAATTTGCGCACAGATACGTCGTTAATTGGTATTATACGTCTTGCATGTAGGAGTTCGCTTAAATATTGATGCGCGCAGAAAGCTTTTTCCGGCTCTCCAGACCTCCTGCGATCCGGCGCAAAAGCTTAGTTGAGAAGCAAAGGTCGGAAAATATGAGCTTGTATACAGACTACTTAGAAGAGATTGAATCACGCAAATCTCAGGACTTGAATCCCAAGCCCATCGAAGACGGCGCATTGGTTGCTGAAATTATTGAGCACATCAATGATGCGAAGTCAGAACACCGCAAGGATGCTCTCAACTTTTTCATCTATAATACATTGCCAGGCACCACGAGTGCAGCCGGTGCTAAAGCCAAGTTTTTGAAAGAGATCATTCTTGGTAATGCAGACGTAGCCGAGATTTCTCGTGAGTTTGCATTTGAATTGTTGTCGCACATGAAGGGTGGACCTTCAGTGGAGGTTTTGATCGACCTCACACTCGGTGATGACGCTGAAATCTCAAAAGCTGCTGCGGAAGTTTTGAAAACGCAGGTGTTCTTGTATGAGGCGGATACTGACCGGCTTAAAGACGCTTACAAAGCGGGCAGCGCGATTGCTAAGGAAGTGCTTGAAAGCTACGCAAATGCTGAGTTCTTCACCAAGCTTCCTGAAGTTGACGAAGAAATCAAAATCGTAACTTACATTGCTGGTGAAGGTGACATTTCTACCGACCTTTTGTCGCCTGGCAACCAAGCACACTCGCGTTCTGACCGCGAACTGCACGGCAAATGCATGATTACCGAGCGTGCGCAGGAAGAAATTAAAGCGTTGAAGCTGCAGCATCCTGACAAGCAAGTGATGTTGATCGCCGAAAAAGGCACGATGGGTGTTGGTTCGTCACGCATGTCTGGTGTGAACAACGTAGCGCTTTGGACAGGCAAGCAAGCCAGCCCATATGTGCCGTTTGTAAACATCGCTCCTGTTGTTGCTGGCACCAATGGTATTTCGCCAATTTTCCAAACGACAGTTGGTGTGACCGGTGGTATCGGCATTGATTTGAAAAACTGGGTTAAAAAGCTTGGTGATGATGGTCAGCCGATCATCAACAACAATGGCGACCCTGTGTTGGAAGAAAAATATTCCGTTGAAACGGGTACGGTATTGACGATCAACACAAAGTCGAAAAAGCTTCTCAGCGAAAACAGCGATGAAGAACATGCGGATATCTCATCTGCTTTGACCCCGCAAAAGCTTGAGTTCATAAAAGCAGGCGGTTCTTACGCAATTGTTTTTGGTAAGAAACTACAAAACTTCGCGGCTGAAACGCTTGGCATTGAAGCGCCGCAAGTCTTTGCGCCAGCGAAAGAAATTTCGCATGATGGTCAGGGACTGACTGCTGTTGAAAAGATCTTCAACAAAAACGCTGTCGGCGTGAAAAGCAGCACACCATTGCACGCCGGTTCTGACGTGCGTGTGAAAGTGAACATTGTTGGTTCACAAGACACAACAGGCTTGATGACCTCGCAAGAGCTTGAAGCGATGGCCGCTACGGTGATTTCGCCAACAGTTGATGGTGCGTACCAGTCTGGTTGTCACACAGCGTCTGTTTGGGACATCAAAGCACAAACCAACATTCCAAAACTCATGAAATTCATGAACAAATTTGGTTTGATCACGGCGCGTGACCCTAAAGGCGTTTATCACTCAATGACGGACGTGATCCACAAGGTGTTGAACGACATCACCGTGGATGATTGGGCGATCATTATTGGTGGTGACTCGCACACACGTATGTCCAAAGGCGTTGCATTTGGTGCGGACAGTGGAACCGTGGCACTAGCATTGGCGACAGGTGAGGCGACCATGCCGATCCCAGAGTCAGTTAAAGTGACGTTCAAAGGCACAATGAAGGACCATATGGACTTCCGTGATGTTGTGCACGCGACCCAAGCGCAAATGCTTGAACAGTTTGGCGACAACGTGTTCCAAGGCCGTATCATTGAAGTGCATATTGGTACGCTATTGGCTGACCAAGCGTTTACCTTCACCGACTGGACAGCTGAGATGAAGGCGAAAGCGTCGATTTGTATCTCAAACGATGACACGCTGATCCAATCACTTGAAATTGCGAAAAGCCGTATTCAGGTGATGATCGATAAGGGCATGGAAAATGAAGCGCGAACACTTCACAAGCTCATCAACATCGCAGATCAGCGTATCGCTGAAATCAAGGCCGGTACAAAGCCAGCGTTGAAGCCGGACGACAACGCGAAGTATTTTGCGGAAGTTGTAGTTGATTTGGACGAAATCAACGAGCCGATGATCGCCGACCCAGATGTGAACAACATTGATGTGTCCAAGCGCTACACGCACGACACAATCCGTCCTGTTTCCTATTATGGTGGCGACAAGAAGGTTGATCTTGGCTTTGTCGGTTCTTGCATGGTGCACAAGGGCGATATGAAAATCGTCGCGCAAATGTTGCGTAACTTGGAGAAGGCAACCGGCAAGGTAGAATTCAACGCTCCGTTGGTTGTTGCAGCGCCGACTTACAACATTATCGACGAATTAAAAGAAGAGGGCGACTGGGAAATTCTTCAGCGCTACTCAGGCTTTGAGTTTGACGATCTTGCGCCAAAGAGTGCTGCACGTACTGAATATGAAAACGTGATGTATCTGGAGCGTCCGGGTTGTAACCTTTGCATGGGCAACCAGGAAAAAGCCGCTAAAGGCGACACCGTTTTGGCAACGTCAACACGTTTGTTTAAAGGTCGAGTTGTGGAAGATGCTGATGACAAAAAGGGTGAGTCACTTCTTGCCTCAACACCTGTGGTTGTGTTGTCAGCTATCCTTGGTCGCACACCAAACATCGAAGAGTATAAGGCTGCTGTGGAAGGCATCGACCTCACCAAGTTCGCACCGCCTTTGGTGAAGCCGATCGATACAAAGTCAGTTCACTTCTAAGAACTGCACACCAGAAATAGAAAAGGGCCATCGGCGGTGTTTCGTCGATGGCCCTTTTTTGTTCAGCTTTGATTGCTTTAGAAGTTCACCCAAGTAGAGTTGGCGCGCGATGAGCGAACGGCCGCGTCGATGAAACGCATGCCTTTGACGCCTTCTTTTATGCCGGGGAAGTAAACTTCGGAAGGTACCGGATTGCCGCTGTTCTTCGCACGAATTGCAGCTGCGGCTTCAACGTAAATGTTTGCGAAGCCTTCCAAATATCCTTCCGGATGTCCGGGTGGAATGCGGCTCACACGACCTGATGCTTGGGTTGAACCTGCACCATTGCGCGTGATTAGGCGTTTCGGTTCACCAAACGGTGTGAACCAAAGATAATTCGGGTCTTCTTGTGCCCATTCAATACCACCGTTTTCGCCATAGATGCGCAGCTTTAGCCCGTTATCATTGCCCGGAGCAACTTGGCTTGACCACAACATGCCGCGGGCACCATCTTGGTATTTGAGCATAATGTGGGCGTTGTCATCGACCTGCCGGCCAGGCACAAACGACTGTAGGTCGGCAGCAAGACTTTCTGCCTCCAAACCAGAAACAAAGCACGCAAGATTGAACGCATGAGTGCCAATATCGCCAATGGAGCCACCGGCGCCAGATCGTTTCGGGTCGGTCCGCCAATCAGCTTGCTTCGACTCCTGCGCAACGGTGAGCCAATCTTGGACATACTCTGCTTGGACTAAGCGGATTTTGCCAAGTTCGCCGTCAGCAATCATGCGGCGCGCTTCGCGGATCATTGGGTAGCCAGTGTAGTTATGCGTGAGAACGAACAGCGCATCTGCACTGCGGGCAACCTCTTCCAGCTCTAACGCGTCCTCTAATGTTGAGGTCAGCGGTTTATCGCAAATGACGTGGATACCTTTTTCCAAAAAGGCTCTCGCTGGGGCGAAATGCATGTGGTTTGGGGTGACGATCGCCACAGCCTCTATCCCATCTTCGCGTTGTGACTCTTTGATGGCCATTTCGGCAAAGTCAGAATAGGTGCGCTCCGGCGCTAAACCCAAAGCCGCACCTGAGCGCTGCGCCTTTTCCGGCGTTGACGAAAGCGCACCGGCAACCAGATCATATTGGCCATCCAAGCGCGCGGCGAAGCGATGGGCTTCACCAATAAAGGCGTCGATGCCGCCGCCAACCATGCCCAGTCGAATAGGGCGGTTGGCGTCCGCTGAATTGTTTGCGCTAACCATTTATCCCTCCAATCCAAGCATTTTGCGGTTGGCCGCGCGATCTGTGCCGCCGTCAGCAAAGTCATCAAAGGCGCGTTCGGTCACGCGAATGATGTGATCTTTGACGAATTGTGCACCTTCGCGAGCACCATCTTCTGGGTGTTTCAAACAGCATTCCCATTCAACGACAGCCCAGCCATCGAAGTCGTTTGCTGCGAACTTTGAAAAGATTGCGCCAAAATCGACTTGTCCATCGCCCAAGCTACGGAAGCGGCCAGCGCGGTCGACCCAAGACTGATAGCCGCCGTAAACGCCTTGGCGTCCTGTGGGGTTGAACTCGGCATCTTTGACATGGAACATCTTCAAGCGATCTTTGTAGATGTCGATATGATCGAGATAATCGAGCTGCTGAAGCACAAAGTGCGATGGATCGTAGAGCATGTTGCAGCGCGCATGGTCATTCACGCGCTCAAGAAACATTTCAAACGTAATGCCGTCGTGAATGTCTTCGCCCGGGTCAACCTCGTAGCAAACGTCGGCGCCTTGTT